>JABRVY010000406.1:0-3107 GCA_039961755.1 Acidobacteriota bacterium
CGTCGGCCCCCTCTTCCCCCTGGATCCCCTCCAGAACCACCCGGGCCGGGGCACCCTCCTTGAGGTACGGCACGTCGGCGGCGGGGGCGAAGGCGCGCACCTTCAGGCGCGCGGTGTCCACCAGCTCCAGCAGCGGTTGACCGGGCACGGCAAAGTCCCCCACCTCCACGCGCTTGACCGCCACCGTCCCGTCCCAGGGGGCCTTCACCTGGGACTTGGAGAGCTGCAGGCGGGCGCTCTCCAGCCGGGCGAGGGCCACGTCGTGGGCGGCGCGGGCATCGATGAGCTGCTGGCGGGTGATGGAGCGGCGCTCGGCCAGCTGCTCGGCCCGCTCGAAATCGGCCTGGGCGCGCCGGTAGACGGCCTCGGCCTCGGCCAGCGCCTGCTGCAGGGCGCGGGTGTCGATGCTGACCAGGGTCTCCCCCTCGCGCACCCTCGCCCCCTCGGTCACCGTCAGGCGCTCCACCGCGCCACCCACCTCCGCCGCCAGCACCGCGCGCCGGTTGGGAAGGACGTCGGCCGGCAGTCGGGCCATGTCCACCGCCTGGCGGGCCTGGAGGTGCAGGACCTTGACGGTGGCGGTTCTCTCCGCCGCCGCCGGCGGTGGAGGCGAGCCGCCACCGCAGCTGGCCATCGCGGCCAGAGCCCCGCCCACGGCAAACCACTGCCAGGGTTTGCCGGAACGCATGGAGGTGCGGCGGCGCCCGCGCGCCTGGCCGTTGCGGTGGTATTCAGGTGGTGTCATGCATCACTCCAGGAGCCAGCCGGAAGGGCCCAGCACCTCGTGGGGCAGGCGGCCCACCGCCCGCGCCAGCCGCGCCGCGGCGATCCAGGCGTTGAAGAACGACGCCACCGCGTCCACCTCGGCCTGCACCTCGCGGCGCTGGGCGTCCAGGACATCGGCGAAGATGGCCGCGCCCAGCTGATAGGTTTCACTGGCCACCCGGCGCGCCTCCTGGGCGGCGGCGCGCGCCTGGCGAGCGGCGGCGAGGCGCGCCAGAGCGGTGCGATAGCCGGTGACCGCCTGCTCCACCTCCAGCGCCACCCGCAGATCGGTGTCCGCCAGCTGCAGCTCCAGTTGCCGCTGGATCGAGCGCACCTGCGCCTGCTGCCCGCGCCGCCGTCCGCCGTCGAACAGCGACCACGACACTTCGACGGCGATCAGCCAGTCATCAAAGCGCGGATCGTCGATGTTTTCGATCAGGCGGACCTGCCTCCCCCAGTGGCCGGAGAGGTCCACCCGCGGCTTGCCGTCGGCGGTAATCACGGTCTCCTGCCGACGTCTGGCCTCCCGCTCCAGCACCAGCGCCTTCAACTCCGGGCGCCCCCGCCACCCCGCCCGGGCCAGCAGGGCGCGGTCCGGGGGCGGCGGGGGGTCAGCCTCCAGGGAGCGAATGTCCAGCTCCTCGTCCGGATGCACCCCCAGCACGGCCCACAGGCGGATTTCCGCCACCTCGGCGCCGCCCCGCGCCGTGGCCACGATCGGCCCCACTTCCGCCAGGGCAGCCTGCGCCTGCAGGAGCTCCAGCTGGGTGGCATCGCCGATGTCGTAGCGCGCCTGCACCACCGCCAGCGCCTCCTCGCGCGCCCGCTGCTCCAGCTCCAGCGCCCGCACCTGCTCCCGCGCCGCCAGCAGGCCGTAGTACGCCTCCGCCGCCGCCAGCGCGGTGTCCAGGCGGGCAACCTCGATCTGCGCCTCGGTGACCTTGCCGGCCAGGCGGGCCAGGTCAATGGCTGCCGGGATCTTGCCAAAGGTCAGCAGCGGCTGGGAAACCCTCACCCCCGTCGAGGACAGGCTCTGGCTGCGCGGGGTCAGGGAGGCCCCGGGGAACTGCGAGATGATGTCCTCGAAGTCACGGCTGTTGAGGAACGCCGGGTTGCGGGACTGGTTCCAGGCGGCGTAGGCGGAGATCTGCGGATAGGCGTCGGCGCGCGCCTGGGCCACCGCACCGGCCACCTCTACCTGGCGCTCGCGCACCGCCTGCAGCGCCTGGTTGCGCTCCAGCGCCAGCTGCACCGCTCCGGACAGATCCAGTTCCACCCCCGAGGCCGCGCCGGGCGCCACCACTGCCAGTGCAAGCAGCGCCGTCGCTGTGGTCCTCGCCCGAGCTCCGCGAAGTGACGCCCTGACCTCGATCACCTGCCATTCCCCCGCTGTCACATCACCCAGGTATGCTACGTTCCCGCGGACGGAGGGTTACGACGAACGACCCCATCTCGCACGCCGCACCGGCCGCGGACTCTAGCACGGCTGCCCTCGCTCGCCCGCGAAGGGATCGAGAGCGGAAGACCCGTCGGGGGGGAAGCGAGCTGCGATGAGGCGCCGGCAGCTGCTGGAGCTCCATGAGATGCCCTGGTTCCCGCGCCTGTGGCGGGACTTGCTGACCGACTTCATGTCCTTCTTCGCCCGCCGCTGGAAACCCTACGCGGCCATTGCCCGGCAGCTCCACACCACCATGGAACGCTGCGGCGAGGGGGCGATCCTCGATCTGTGTTCGGGGGCCGCCGCCCCGGTCCTGACCGTGCAGGACGAGCTGGCCCGGCGAGGGGTGAAGGTCAGGGTGACGGTGACCGATCTTTTCCCCAACGAGCAGGTCTTCACCCATCTCGAGACCACGCGCGGGGACACTGTGGCCTGCGTGCACGAGTCCATCGACGCCATCCGGGTCCCCGCCGAGCTGGGAGGGTTTCGAACTTTCTTCTCGGCCTTTCACCACTTCCCCCCCGAACAGGCCGCCGCCATCCTGCGGGGGGTGGTTGCCCAGCGTCGCGGCGTCGGGGTGTTCGAGTACACCGAGCGCAGCCTGCTGCGCTGGGGCCCGGTGGTGGTTCTCCTGCCGCTGCTGGTGTGGCTCGCCACCCCCTTCATCCGGCCCCGTACGGCGGCCCGCCTTCTGTGGACCTACCTCATCCCGGTGGTCCCGCTGGTGGCGGCGTGGGATGCCCTGGTGTCGGTGCTTCGCTCCTATCACCCCGAAGAGCTACTGGCCATCGCCCGCAGTGTCGACAACGGAAGCTACCACTGGGAGGCCGGCCGGGTCAGCGCTTTCGGGGGGTGTCGCATCACCTACCTGCTGGGTGCTCCCGGGCCGGCCTCCCAGTGGTAG
>JABRVY010000407.1:0-1928 GCA_039961755.1 Acidobacteriota bacterium
GGTTCGCCCGGCGGCGGGCCTCGGCGGCACTGACGGGGTCGGGGGCGGCGATCGGGGAGGCGCTGCACCCCAGCCCGGCCAACCCCCGCGCCAACCGAGAGTGGGCCGAAACCGTCACGGCACAGCTGCGGTCCTTGGGGGTCGAGGTCCCGGATTTTGGGTGAGGGGGGGCGCCAGAGTGCTTGTGGAGGGGCGACACCGAACGTACAATTGGGAGCCGGAGAGGGACATGCCACAGATCCTGGAAGGTAAGCTGGACGCCACGGGTATACGTTTCGGCATCGTCGTGAGCCGCTTCAACGATCTCCTCACCGGGAGACTGGTAGAGGGCGCCATGGACTGCCTGCTGCGCCACGGGGCCCGGGACGAAGACGTTGTCCTGGCACGAGTTCCAGGTTCCTGGGAGCTGCCGTTCGTGGCCCAGCGCCTGGCGGTCTCTGGCAGGTGTGACGCGGTCATTGCCCTGGGGGTGCTGATCCGCGGTGCCACGCCCCACTTCGACTACATCGCCGCCGAAAACGCCAAGGGCCTGGCCCAGGTGGCGATGAGTTCGCCGGTGCCGGTGGCCTACGGGGTGCTCACCTGCGACACCCTCGAGCAGGCGCTGGAGCGCTCCGGGAGCAAGGCGGGCAACAAGGGTTGGCAGGCGGCCCTGGCGGCCATCGAGATGGTCAGGCTGTACCAGCAGCTGCGCGAGGGTTGAGCGGTGGGGGTGCGACGCCGCGGGCGGGAGCTGGCCCTGCAGCTCCTCTACCAGCGCGAGCTGGCGGGGGGCGAGGTGGACGCCCTCGCCGCCTCCTCGAGCGATTTGCAGGAGGTGCCCCCGGCGGCGAGGGAGTTTGCTTCCACCTTGCTCCGCGGGGTGATCGCCCACCTCGCCGAGATCGACCGGGAGCTCACCGGACAGGCCGACAACTGGCGCCTGGAGCGGATGGCAGCGGTGGACCGGAACATCCTCCGGCTGGCCATGTTCGAGTTGCTGCACGAGCCAGACACGCCGGTTTCGGTGGTCATCGACGAGGCCATCGAGCTGGCCAAGCGTTACGGTTCGGAACGCTCCTCCCAGTTCGTCAACGGCGTGCTGGACGCCTTCGCCCAGCGGGTGCGGGCCACGGCGGAGGCCCGATGAACGCCCGAGTCGGGGTGGCGCTGGCGGTCGTCACTCTGGCGGCAGCCGCCTGGGCGGATGAGGCCCACATCGGCATGCCTCTGGCGCTCGCCGCCCAGGTGGAAACCGGCGACCGCCACGGCCACGTGGTGAGCGTCGAGCTGTCGCCCCATGGGGCGGTGGTGGCCGTGAGCCGCAGCGTGCAGGCCCTCCCCACCTCGCCCAGATTCCCGCTTCCCCTGACTGTGGATGAGCCAGGTGGACAGTATCTCCAGACGCCGTCGGACTTTGCCGTGCCGGCAGGTATCCTGCGGGGCATTCAAGGCGAGCGAACGGCGCTGGGGGTGGTGGAAAAGGTGGTTTCCTGGATCAGCCGTCAGGTCGTCATCGATGACCAGGACAGCGGGCCCCAGGATGCCGCCGCCGTGCTGGAGCGCCGGCGTGGCCGCTGCTCGGGGAGAGCCAACGCCGCCGTCGGCGTCTTGCGGGCTCTGGGATTGCCAGCGCGGCCGGTGCACGGGGTGCTGGTGGGTGACCGGGACGCGCGCTGGCACCGCTGGGGCGAGGTGTGGCTGGGACCGCTGGGGTGGGTGGCCTTCGATCCGGGCGCCTCGGTGGGGCTGGTGGGCGTGCGGTACGTGCCGATGCGGGGAGCGGCGACGGAGGTGTCGCTGGCGGGAGTTCAGCTGCTGCACCTGGAGGAACGCGGTTACGCTGCCTTGCCCCGGCGCGGGGGCATCCGGGTGGTCCCCAGTGGTGGCGCCACGATGAAGTGTCGGCCGCCCGCCGGGGCGGGGTGGGTCACGGCGCTGCTGCAGGG
>JABRVY010000408.1:0-12632 GCA_039961755.1 Acidobacteriota bacterium
TGCCTCGCTCAGAAGAGGATTAAGACACCCGTGGCGAGCGCTGTTGCGGCTCAGCACCCGTAGAAAAAAAACCCTGCCTCGCTCAGAAGAGGATTAAGACCATGCCACGGGTCAACCCCCGCCTGCCCGCACAGGGCAAAAAAAAACCCTGCCTCGCTCAGAAGAGGATTAAGACTTATCGTCCCCCGCCGCCGCCAAACGGCGGCGGCGGGGAAAAAAAACCCTGCCTCGCTCAGAAGAGGATGAAGAGCTAGCCACGAGGACCTAGGACCTAGAAGTTAGGACCTAAGAGCTAGGACCTTGGAGCTAGGACCTAGGACCTAGGACCTAGAAATGAGGACCTAGGACCTAGCAGCTAGGAGCGAGGACCTAGAAGTTAGGACCTAGGAGCTAGGAGCTAGCACCTAGGACCTAGGAGCTGCGTGGAGGGGAAGTAACCGTCCCACCCCTAAGAGAGGATTGAGATTACCCGGGGTGCGCACGGGTTGTGGCGCGAGGCGTTCTAGGGGAGGCCACGTCGCGGTGAGCAAGGGTTGGGGAGTTGTTTGGCTAGGTGGTCGTGGCCGACGGTACCGGCGGAGAATTTGCTACCTGGCTCCAAGGGGGGATGTGGGAAAGCTGGTGGGATGCGGAGCTGCCCACAAGATCATGGGACATCCCACCGCGTGTAGCCAAGGGGGGATGTGGGAAAGCTGGTGGGATGCGGAGAGGATGCGAATTGCCGTTCCGGGGGGGGGGCGAGGACTGGCGTCGTGTTGTGGGGGCCAGCCGGGGGATCAAGTGAGTAGCCGAGCGGGGGTGCGCGGCGCGGCGGGTGGCGCGGTCATGGAGGGCGAGTCGATTGGGACGGGAGAGTGATGGGAGACCGGCCCGCAGGGCCAGTGGTCGATCGTCTTCCCGGTTGAGAGGCTCATCGATTTGAGGCGGCTGTAGCAGGTGGGGGTCGGCTTCCGGGTGGTGAATGGCCGCTGTGAGCCCGTGACGATGTGTACTCGCTCATAGGATTCGAGGAGGGGTTGATCCGGGCCGCGGGCGACGGAGGGGTGACGGGCGCACCGTCGGTTGACCCGACGCGACGTGCAGCCGGCGATACGGCCACCAAGGCGGGACGGAGGGGTGACGGGCGCACCGTCGGTTGACCCGGGGCGACCTGGAAAATCCCTCGAGGTATTTCGTTGACGCGAGGGGGAGGCAGCCCCGGCCGCTTGGAAAAGACTACGGAAACTCCGCCGCGATCTCCTACGTTCGCAGGAGGATCTCGCGGTACTCGCGCGTGTCGTTATCGTCCTTACCGCCCACCGGCGTGCCGCAGGCGGCGCAGCGGTACTCGTACTTGTGGCCGGTGGGCAGGACCAGCAGCAGGTGCTTGCGCACCGGCCGGGCGGCCCGGCAGCGGGGGCAAAACAACTCCGAAACCTCGAGCTCCTCGAAGTGAGACCGACGTCGCTCCATACCCTCCAATGTGCCGCGCATTTGCCCGTTCGGTCAAGAGTGGGTGGCGGCACCGGCGGCCGGGGGCGTCGTTGGGCTCCCCGTGTAGTGCTTTTCTTGGCGCCGTGCTAGAAGGGCAGTGCAGGAGGGCGGGCGTGGGCAAGCTGATCAACCCGGCGCGACAGGCACAGGCGCGGGAAGCCAAGGTGCAGCGCATGGCGGCCATCGAGGCGGCGGCGCTGGCCGAATTCCAGGTGGCGGCTTACGCCGAGGTCACGCTGGACGGCATCGGGCTCAAGGCCGGGGTGCCGGCGGGGACCGCGTCGCTGTACTTCGGCAGCCGCGAGGCGCTGTTCGTGCGCGTCGTCGCAGCGCAGGTGAAGGCGTGGTGTGCGGCGGTGCTGGGGTTGCTGGAACGGGAGGGGAGGCTGGATGGTTCAGCCACGGCCGCACTGCTCGCCCGCTCGTTCTCGCCTTTTCCGGCGTTGCCCCGGTTGCTGTACCTGCTGCCCTTTGCCCTCGAACACGCGCGCGATGACGCCGGTCTGACGATGATGATCGCCGGCGTGAGAAAGCCACTGGCCGAGCTGGCCAGGCGGCTGGAGGCCCAGTCGCCGGCGGCGGCAGCGCGGGGTGGCGCTGCCCTGCTGGGGGATGTGGTCAGCCTGGCAGCGGCGGTCCATCCTCGGGCCACCCCCCGGGGCGGGCTGGCGCTGGCCCTGACCGATCCGGGGTTGGCGCGCTTCCGGGTTGACTTCGAGGTGGCGCTGGAGCGGCTGCTGGCACAGTCGCTGGCACCTTACGACGAGGGCTGAAGAGGGCCGCGCAGCCCGGTCATGTCCAGGCCGGGGTCGAACTGGGCCAGGAAGGCCAGGCTGAAGAGGCGGTAGGTGAGGTGCACCGGCAACAGGACGACGGTCCCCACGTAGGGCACGGCGAGGAGGAAGAACACCATGCAGCAGGTGGCGAACCCCGCCACCGTCACCGCCAGGGCAACGCCGATCCAGAGCGCCAGCACGGCGAGCCCGTACAGCACGAAGCTGCCGGTGTAGGCCTCCAGCCACGGCAGGAAGGCAGCCCAGGCGGCGCTGGTGCGAAGATTGCCGTGCGCCATCAACGGCACCACGAAGGAGTCGAGGAACAGCGTCACCAGCGCCAGAGCCATGACGAGTAGCAGCGCCGCGGCGCCTGCCAGCACCGTCATGAGAGCGCTGCGAGCGGTGGCGAAACCGAAGCCATCGAGGCCGCCGGCGGCCACATAGAGGACCGTGCCCAGGGCCGCGGCCGCCAGCAGCGCCACGGCGAAGAACCCCAGGCGCCAGAGGAAGAGGGAGTTGCCCAGCTGGCGGGTGCGCCGCCAGGGCTCGACGATGGCGGGACGCCGCGTGATTACACTGTCCAGGTAGACGAACTTGGCGCGGGAGCTGATCCACAGGAGGAGGAGGAGCACAAGAAGGGTGGCGGCTGCCCCGACCACGATGAGGACGGCAAGCCAGGGGTGCTCCAGCAGGCGCTGCCAGGCCCCTCGGAGGAATTCGACGGGGTGGTACGCCCCACCCGTCTTGCCGATGCCGAGGTTCCCGGGCCCGCCCCCGGTACCCTCCATCAGCCCGGCGAGCCAGGCGGCGAACCCGAGCACCAGCCAGGTGCGCGGCTTCACGGGGTGGAACAGCATCTCTCGGGTGCGGCGCCAGGCGGCGCGCAGGGGCTCCACGTAACCGATCTGGAGGGTGGCGAAGGGGGGCTGGTTCATGACTCCTCCCTCAGGGACACTGGTGCACAATGGTACGGGGTACAGGGCGTGAGGTTGCGGTGGTTGGAGTGGGAAGTCAGGAGGCTCGTCGGTGGTTACAGCTCACATGAGGCAGAGCGTCCTGGTGCTGCTCTCCCGTTCGATCGATTACGCCGGGATGTTTCCACCCGCGGCGCTGCCGCTGGGGGAGGCGGCGGCGCACTACGCAGCCCTGCTGGCGGGCTCCGAGCGCTGGATGCTGGGGCGTTTCGTCTGCCCGGCGATGCGGGTGAGCGAGCTGGGATCCCTGCGGGCCGCTGCCGGCTCGCCGCCGACCGTGCTGGCGGTGCTGGGGCCGCCGGCGGCCTCGATGGACGAATTGGTAGCATCCACGTTGGAGGTCCGCCAGCACCTGCAGCCGCTGCTGGGGGGCGGCGGGCTGGCGGTGGACCAGTACGAAGTGCCGCTGCCGGCGGCGGTGATCGCTGGCGGAGCCCAGGCGGTGGCGGAGGCGGCGGGGGCGGTGACGGGTGCGCTGGCTGCCCCCCGGCGCATGCTGGTGGCGTTGGAGGCTCCCATCGCGGGTTCCCCGCCTGCCGTCCTGGACGAGGTGATCCAGGGGCTGGCGAGCGCCAACCAGGCGTCGCCCGCCACCCCGGTGTGCCTCAAGGTGCGTTGCGGAGGGGCAACCGCCGCGGCGATCCCGACGGGGGAGGAGCTGGCAAACGTGGTTGCCCTGGGGCGGGACCACGGGGTGCTCATCAAGGCCACCCAGGGGTTGCACCACCCGCTCCGGCACCAGGATGAGACGCTGGGGTGTCCGGCGCACGGCTTTCTCAACCTCTTCGCGGCGGCGGTGCTGGCCCGCACCCACGGTTTCGATGGGCATCGTCTCGCCGAGGTGCTGGCCGACGAGGACCCCGCCTCCTTCGTGTTCACCGACTCCGCCTTCGCCTGGCGCGACCATCCAGCGTCGCTGGAGGCACTGGCGGCGGCGCGGCGGTTCGGCGTGACCTCATTCGGGAGCTGCTCGGTGGAGGAGCCCCTCGCAGGGTTGCGTTCCCTGGGCCTGCTGGAGTGATTCGCGCGGCTTCGCGGTTGGTCGCGCAGCAGGGAGGATTGGTGGAGTACAGGCCTTTGAACGAGATGAAGTCCTTCATCGAGGTGGGGCGGGATTCCCATTTCCCCATCCAGAACCTGCCGTACGGGGTGTTCCGTCCGGCGGGAGGGGCAACGCCCCGAGTTGGCGTGGCCCTGGGGGAGTTCGTCGTTGACCTCTCGGTGCTGGACGAGGCTGGACTTCTGCCGGCGGCGAGCCGGGGTCTGTTCGCCGAAGGGAGTCTCAACGCCTTTCTGGGGGCGGGTCGCCCCGTGTGGCGGGCGACACGGGCGGCGCTCGTCGGCCTGCTGCGCCTCGACGAGCCGCGGTTGCGCGATGACGAGGGGCTGCGCCAGGCGGCCATCGTGCCGGCGTCGCGGGTGGAGATGCTGTTGCCCGCCCAGGTGGGGGACTACACCGACTTCTACTCCTCCCGGGAGCACGCCACCAACGTCGGCACGATGCTGCGGGGTGCAGCCAATGCATTGCAGCCCAACTGGTTGCACCTTCCGGTCGGGTATCACGGGCGGGCCTCGTCGCTGGTGGTCAGTGGCACCGATATCCGTCGCCCCTGGGGCCAGGTGTGCCCGGACGAGAGTCGCCCCCCCCGCCTGGCGCCCTCGCGGTGGATGGATTTCGAGCTGGAGGTGGGTTTCCTGGTAGGGCCGGGCAACCGCCTGGGGGAGCCCATTGCCGTTGCCGACGCCGCCGAGCACATCTTCGGTTTCGTGCTGGTCAACGACTGGAGTGCCCGCGACATCCAGAAGTGGGAGTACGTTCCCCTGGGGCCATTCCTGAGCAAGAGCTTCGCCACCTCCATCTCGCCCTGGGTGGTGACGCTGGACGCGCTGGAGCCGTTTCGCTGCCCGGGGCCGGTGCAGGACCCGGAGCCGCTGCCGTATCTGCGCACTGCGGGCGAGTGGGCGTTCGACGTTCACCTGGAGGTGCGCTTGCAGACCGCCACCATGGCGGCTGCCGAACGTATCGTCGCTTCGAACCTCAAGTACCTGTACTGGAACGTCGCCCAGCAGCTGGCGCACCACACGGTGAGCGGCTGCAACCTGCGACCGGGCGACCTCCTCGCCACCGGGACCATCTCGGGGCCGGCGCGGGACTCGCGCGGTTGCCTGCTGGAGCTCACCTGGCGGGGAGAGGAGCCGTTGACGCTTGCCTCGGGAGAGCGGCGGGCGTTCCTGGAGGACGGGGACCGGGTGGTGATGACCGGATGGGCGCAGGGGAACGGCTTTCGGGTAGGCTTCGGGGAGGTTTCCGGTCGCCTCCTGGCCGCTGCACACCGCGACGACGCGGAGTGAGGAGTTGAACATGACTGACAGAAAGCTTCTTCGCCGAGTGGCCCTTGCCGGGCTGGCGCTGGCGGGGGTGTTGGCCTTGCCGCTGGCGGCGGATGCCCAGGCACCCACCTCCCAGGCGCGGTTCGTCGATCGCGTCGACGTCAACGTTGGCAACGTCGAGGTGACCGTCCAGGACAGGAACGGCAATGTCGTCTCGGGCCTTACCCGCGAGGATTTTCTCCTCTACGTGGACGGCAAGCTCAGAGACATCGAGTACTTCGGCGCCTACACCCGGGCGCCGCAGACGCTTGCCACCGGGGCCGACTCGCCCACGGGGGAGGAGGCAGGCATCCCGGAGGCGGCAACGCCCCCCCGCCAGCGGCGGGTGCAGGTGATCTTCATTGACAGCGCCAACACCACCGTGTTCAACCGCAACCATATCCTGGGACGGGTGGCGGAGTACGTGCGGCGCACCCTACGGCCGCCGGACATGGCCATGGTGGCGGTGTACGAGAACTCGCTGCGGTTCGTCAGTCCGCTGACCAGCAACGCCGACGAGCTGGCCTACCTGCTGGAGGAGCTGCGGCGGGAGACCGCCAACGTGGGGGGGCATCCCACCTACCGCGCCATGGCGGAACGCCAGATCCGCGATCTGGCCGAGCGGCAAACCCAGGACCAGGCGGTGCGCGCCGTCATCCTGGACCAGGCCATCGTCACCGCCCGTATGGCGGCGCAGCAGATCAGGAACCACACGGAGCAGACGGTGGGGGCGTTCAAGCTGCTGTTGCGCACCATGAGCGGGGTGCCGGGGCGCAAGTCGGTCCTCTACATCTCCGATGGCCTGCCGCGCTCCCCGGGGATCGAGACGTTTCAGTTGCTCACCGAGTTCTTCCCCCAGGCTCGCATGGGCGACACCGAGTTCCAGAGCTACGAGACCACCGGGCTGTGGCACGATCTGGCCCGCTGGGCCGCCGGCGCCGATGTGACCTTCTACACCGTCGACGCCCGCGGCCTCAAGGCCGGTGCCGAGAAATCCGCCGAGTTCGGGCGCCAACCTCCCGGCGTGCGCACGGCTGGCAGCCGCCCGGTGTTCGGCGACATCGAGGTGCTCCATCTGCAGAACTACCAGGACCCACTGATCGCCATGGCCAACGTCACCGGCGGCATCACGGTGATCAACACCAATGAGTTCGACAAGGGCCTGCAGCGTATCTCCGAAGCCATGGAGACCTATTACTCCCTGGGCTTTCCCCTGGCCGAGAGGAACGAGGACGTTTTCCACGATATCCGGGTGGAGTTGAAGGACCGCAAGGACTTGCGCCTGCGCTACCGCACCGGCCTGCTGGCCCGCTCCCTGACCATGCGCATGGCCGATCGGGCCTACGCGGGCCTCACCTTCGGCGTGCTGGAGAACCCCCTGGCCATCCGGGCGCTGCTGGGGGAGCCCCGGCCGGCGGGGAAGAAGCGCTACACCTTGCCGATCAAGGTCCTGGTGCCGGTGGACAAGGTCACCCTGCTGCCGGCCGGGGACGAATACCGGGGTCGAATCACCGTGTGGACGGTTGCCGCCGGAGCGGGGAACAAGCTCTCCCCGCTGGATCGCCAGGAGCACGAGATCGTGGTGCCCGCCGACAAGATGTCGCGCGTCGGCACCCTCACCATTGACCTCTCGGTCGAGGTGCCGGAAGGGGATTGTCGGGTGTCGGTGGCGGTGCTGGATGAGGCCACCGGCGAGGTGGGTTTTGCCGCCGCCGATGCGCGCCTGGGTCCGGAAGCCCGGCGCAGGGGGTGAGCGGGAGACCTGCCGGCGGCGATGAAGGCCTGGTCACCCCAGGCGCTGGCGCATTGCCTCGTAGAGCAGCACAGCGGTCGCGGCAGCGACGTTGAGGGAGTCCACCCCCGCGGCCATGGGAACGGCGACGGCGCCGGAACACGCCGCGCGCACCCGGGCTCGCACGCCGCGCCCCTCGTGGCCGACGACCAGGCAGCAGCTGGCGCGCAGGTCGACGGCGAAGGCGGGCGCCGCCGCATGGGGGTCGGCGGCCAGCGTGACCACCTGGCGGCGGCTCAGGGAATCGAGGGTCCGCACGAGGTCGTCAGATTCCACGATGGGCACGGCGAAGACCGCTCCCATGGAGGCGCGCACGGCGCGCCGCAGCCACGGGGAGGCGCAGGTCTCACCGGCGATCACCGCCGACGCGCCCAGGGCCGCCGCGGAGCGCACCATGGTGCCGACGTTCTCGGTGTTGGTGACATCGTCGATGGCGAGCAGCAACCAGGGGCGAGAGCGTTGCTCGAGGACCTCCTCGAGCGATCGCGGGGCCGGCACGCGGGCCAGCGCCATGGCGCCCTGGTGGAGGGGAAAGCCCACCAGGGTTTCCAGCAGCCCGTGGGGGCCGACGAACACCGCCGGTGACGGGTTGCGCGGTTCGATCTCGGGGGCGAGGCGTTCCAGCCAGGTCGGGGAGAGCAGCAGGCTCACGATCTCCAGCTCGGTGGCCAGCAACCGCTCCACCACCGCCCCCCCCTCGGCGACGAAGAGTCCCTGGCGGCGCTGCTCCACCGAGCGGCGCAGCGTCCGGAATGGGGCCAGTTCGGCCCGGTCGAGGGAGTCGATGAACGTCGGGGTGAGCATCGCGCTCCTGGTCGCTGCCGAGGATAGCCGACGGCGGGAGGGGGGGGAACTGCGACGAGCCCGCCCAACCCACGGTGGTTTCGGGAATACCCGTTAGGTCATAACGTATACTTCTTTGCGATGCTTCACTTCGACCTGCCCCGCTTTCTCGGCGAAACCCTCACCGCTGCCGGCTCTGGCGGTGACCTCCTGTTCACCGTGGGGTGTCCCCCCCAGATCCTGGTCGACGGGAGAATCCGGGCGGTGCCGCTCCCGGGACTGGAGAGGCTTTCGCCCTTCCAGACCGAGGCGATGGTCGTGCATCTCCTCGCCATGGCGCCGCCCAGTGCCGCTGCCCGCTGGCGGGAGCACGGGGCTGCCCACTTCGCCTACTCGGTGCCCGGCGTCAGTCGCTTTCGCGCCGCGGTGTTCTCCCAGCGGGGCAGCTGCGCGGTGACCCTGCGCGCCATCCCCGAGAGAGTGCCGACGCTGGAGGAGCTGCGGCTCCCTGCCGGGATGCGCGAGGCCTGCGCCGAGCGCAGCGGCATCGTGCTGGTCAACGGACCCACCAGCTCCGGTCGCACCACCACCCTGGCGGCGATGATCGGTGAAATCAACGCCACCCGCCCCTGCCACGTGGAAACCATCGAGGATCCCATCGAGTACCTGCACCGCCACGGCGTCGCCACGGTGAACCAGCGGGAGGTGGGGATCGATACCCCGTCCCTGGCCCAGGGGCTCGCCGATGGTCTGCGGCACGGCGCGCAGGTGATCATGGTGAGCAGCATCTCCTCCCCCGAGGAGGCGCGACTGGTGCTGGAGGCGGCGGAGACCGGCCACCTGGTCCTCACCAGCATGCGGGGTCTCGATACGGCGACGGCGCTGGCGCGGCTCCTGTGCCTGTTCCCACCGGGGGAGCGCGAGGAGGCGCGGGCGCGGGCCGCCCGCACCTTGCGCTGGTCGTTCACCCAGCAGCTGGTGCCCCACCGCGATGGTCGCCGTCCGGTGGTCGAGGTGTGGCGAGCCACCCGGGCCACCGTGGCCCATCTCATCGAGGGGAATCTGGAGCCATCAGCCGTCGCTGACCTGCTGCGGGACGGGGAGAACCAGAGCCTGCTGGCCTTCGACCGGGCGCTGGAACGTGCGGTGCGGGCGGGGCTGCTGGCGCGAGAAACGGCGCTGGCCGTGGCCGCGGCCCCCCGTCAGCTGGAGCTGCGGCTGCTGGATGTGCGGGAGGAGTCGTCGTGAGGCGAGCGCTGGTCGTCGATGGTGGTGGGGTACACGCCGATACGGTCATGGGCGCTCTGGCCGCCGCCGGGTTCGAGGCGCTCCCGGTGCCCTCCCTGGCGGCAGCTCGCCCGCTGGTGGAGGCGGGGGCGCTGGCCGTGGTGGTAGGGTTGGACGTGGGCGAGGGTTTGTCGGCGTTGTCCCTGTGGCCGCCCTCGCTGCGCCGGGGGTGCGTGGTGGCGGTGGTGGGGGAGGCGGATCCCGGCGGCATGAAGGCGTTTCGCATGGGCGTCGATGTTCTGCTGCCTGCCGCAGAGGCGGCGCGGCTGGGGGAGGTGCTGGCAGCCGCCATCGCCACCAAGCGCCTGCTGGTGGCGCCGCTGGATGGGGCGGCGGCGGCCCGCCTGGGCGCCTGAAGGAGCTGGACGAAGGCCATCTCGATGGGACTGTGGGGGGGCAGGTGACGTCGGCGGCGTTGAGGGAGCGACTGGCGCAACTGAAGCGTTCGGTGGCGCGGGTGATCCGCGGCAAGGACGAGATGATCGACTGGACCATCGCCACCCTGCTGGCGCGCGGTCATCTGCTCATCGAGGACATCCCGGGGGTGGGCAAGACGACGCTGGCGCAGGCGCTGGCGCGCTGCCTCAACCTGGCCTTTTCCCGTATCCAGTTCACCTCCGATACGCTTCCCTCCGACGTCATCGGGGTGTCGCTGTGGCGGGCCGAGCGAGGCGAGTTTGAATTCCTCCCCGGCCCGATCTTCACCAACGTTCTGCTGGCCGACGAGATCAACCGCGCCACCCCGAAGACCCAGGCAGCGCTCCTGGAGGCCATGAACGAGCGCACGGTGACCGTGGACAAGACCCGCTATCGCCTGCGCGAGCCGTTTCTCGTCCTGGCCACCCAGAACCCGGTGGAGTACCTGGGAACCTATCCGTTGCCGGAATCGCAGCTGGACCGCTTCCTGTTGCGGATATCCCTGGGCTACCCCGCCCCTGACGAGGAGCGGGCCCTGCTGGAGCAGGGGGGGGTGGAGGAGGCGCTGGAGGCCCTGTCGCCGGTCCTGGACGGGGCGCAGGTGCTGGAACTGCAGCGCAGCGTCGCCCAGGTGCGGGTGGCACCGACGCTGGTGGGGTACATGCTGGAGCTGGTGCACCGCACCCGCTCCCACCCGGCCCTGGTACTGGGGGTTTCCACCCGCGGCGCCCTGGCCTTGAAGCGGGCGAGCCAGGCGCTCGCCCTGGTGGAGGGCCGCGACTACGTGATCCCCGACGATGTGGCCCGCCTGGCGGTGCCGGCCATGGCCCACCGGGTGATCGTCGCCGGCGCCGAGGTGAGCGAGGGGTGGAGTCGCTCGGAACGGGAACGGGCGGTGATTCGCGAGATTGTCGAGTCGACGCCGGTCGGGTTGTGAGTCGGGCAGTCTCGCGCTTCGCCCTCGCCTTCCCGGGCTTTTCGCTCACTCCCCGGCGCGCCCTTTGGGTGTTCGTGGTCGCTACACCGCTGCTCGCCGCGGCCGCCCTCAACACCGGCAACAACGCCCTGTACCTGCTGCTGTCGCTGGCCATGGGGGCGTTCGTGGCCTCCGGCTCGCTGTCCCGCCACACCCTCCGGCACCTGTCGGCGCGGGTGGTGGCGCCGCCGGAGGCGTTCGCCGGCGCGCCGGTGGCCCTGACGGTGGAGGTGCACAACGGCTCGCCGTGGCTGCCGGCAGCCGGTGCCCTCTGCCGGCTGGTCAAGCTGCCCGGCGAGGCCTTGATCCCGGTGGTGCCGGCGCGGGGAGAGACACGGGTGGCCCTGACCACCGTCTTCCCTCGGCGCGGGCGACATCCCGTCCCGGCGGTGCGCCTGGAGGTACGTTTGCCGCTGGGGTTCTTCGTCAAGTCGGTGACCATCCGCCAGCCCGGGGACGTGCTGGTGTACCCGCGCCGGGTGGTGGGGCCCGCTCCCCGCTGGGCAACCCTGGGGGAGCGGGAGCTGGCAGGCCTGGGCCCGCTCGCCATGCGCGGGGGGGATGTGCAGCAGCTGCGGGAGTTTCGGCCCGGGGACGATCGCCGCGACATGCACTGGAAGCAGACCGCCCGCCAGCAGCGGCCCATCGTCATGGAGCGGCGAGAGCGACGGCGGCCGTCGCGCTTTCTGGTGCTGGACCGGGAGTTGCCGCGGCGCGATGACCCGACGCTGCTGGCCAGGTTCGAGGATCTGGTCAGCGAGGTGGCCACCGCCGCGGTGGACGCCCTCCGCCGGGGCGAAGAGGTGGGGCTGGTGCTGGGGGGCACGGTGCTGCAGCCGGGATCGGGCCCGGGGCACGCGCGCAACCTGCTGGAGCGGCTGGCCCTGGTGGAGGCAGTCGGACCCGGCGACGACCCGCTGCCGCCGCTGGCGGTGCACGGGGCGGTCTACCGACTGGCGGGTGGGCGGTGAAAGGGGGTGTCTCTCCCGGGTTTCACGTTGCCCCGCGGCGAGGTCCCGCCCATGCCCTGGAACGCCAGCGCTGGCTGGCGGGGCTGGCGCTGCTCTTGGCCGTACCGCTGCCGCTGACCGGCGTGGTGACCTGGCCGGTGGTGGCCGTGTTCGCCGTGGTGGCGCTGCTGGTGGGGTTGTCCCGCCAGGTGCTCAGGCCGGTGCCCAACTGGGTGGAGAACCTGCTGGCGCCGCTGGTGGTGGTGATCGTGGTGATGGCGGGTGGCCTGCGCTTCGGCATCCTGCGGCCGGTCGCCCACCTGGCCGTGCTGGTGGCGGCCGTGCGCCTGCCGGGGAGCGCCCGCCCGGAGCGGACCAGGAGCTTCGCGGCGCTGCTGGCGCTGGTGGGGGTGGCCGGCATTGCCTCCTCCACCCATGTCGCGTTGGTGGCTTATCTCGTGGTGGTGCTGGGGGCGGTGGTGACCGCGGCGGCCAGACTGGAGCTATTGGGGCTGGCGGAGCGAGGGGGGAGTGGCCGCAGGGTGGACTGGCCGCCGCCGCGGCTGGTGGCAGCCACGGTCCTCATCGCCTTTGCCGTGGCGACGCCGCTGTTCGCCCTGTTGCCGCGCCTGCGCTCGCCGTTTGCCGCCGCACCGATGACCGGCGGCGCCGTGTCGGGCTTTCGCGAGACGGTGAGCCTCAACAACATCAGGAGCATCCAGGTGTCGCGCGCCCGGGCCCTGCACGTCAAGCTGGACGAGGGAGAGGAACCCGTCGGGGAGTGGCTGCGCCTGGTGGGTGCCACCACCCAGAGCTACCGGGGGGGGCTGTGGG
>JABRVY010000409.1:0-5273 GCA_039961755.1 Acidobacteriota bacterium
GAACAGCACCAGCCCCGCCCCCAACAGCGCCTCCACCACGATGAAGGCGAAACTGGCCGCCGCCCAGCGCCGCACCCGGTGACCGCGGGGGTAGCCCCGCCGCGCCCCCACCGCCAGTCCTGCCACCAGTAACAGGGCCAGGCCGCTGGTCACCCGGTGGGTGAACTCGATGCGCGTTGCCGCCTCCGGCGAGCGGGGCACCACCACGCCGTTACAGAGGGGCCAGTGGGCCCCGCAGCCGGCGCCGGAGCCGGTGGCGCGGACGTACGCCCCCCACAGGATCACCGCCAGGTTGAAGGCCAGCACCAGCCAGGCGAAGGCGGCCAGGCCTCCCCACCGCGGGGTCGACGGTGACGGGTTCCCACCTCTGGACATCATCACTGGGCGAAAGGATAGCAGCGCCGTGCCCATTCCCCCCTTGACATGTTTCCTACCCGATGGTATAACTAACCGTATGGTTGATTCATGTTCCGGAAACTCGTCGTCGGCCGAGAAGGCGCCTTCCCGCCCCTCTCCCCTCGACCGCATCCTCGATGCCGCCGCCGAAGTTTTCGCTGAAGAAGGCTTTGACGGCGCCAGGGTGGATGCCATCGCGACCCGCGCCGGGGTCAACAAGGCGATGCTGTACTACCACGTCGGGGACAAGGGGGAGCTGTACGCGGCGGTGCTGGCCCGCAACCTGGAGCGGGCGCACCGGCGTCTGGCGGCGGCCGCAGCCATCGCGGGCCCCGTGCGGCAGCGCCTGGGTACCATGATCCTGGCCCTGGCCGAGCTGGTGGAGGAGATCCCCCATCACCCCCGCATCATGCTGCGGGAGATCGCCTCCGGCGCGGCCCACCTCCCCGACGGCGTGGTTGCCCAGGTGGCGGAGCTGCTGGGGCTGGTACGCAGGACGCTGGAGGAGGGGGTGGCCAGCGGCGAGCTGCGCCCGATGGATCCCCTCCTCACCCACCTGATGATCCTGGGGGCGGTCAGTTTCATGACCGCCACCCGGCCGGTGCGGGAGCGGCTGCGCAACCTGGGGGCACCAATCTCCGTCACCGAGACCCCTGCCCACCTGGCGAGCTACCTGACCCAGGTCATCCTCGACGGCATTGCCGTCCCGGGAGGCCACCCATGAACAGCGCCCACTCCCCCACCGCGGCCCTGGCCGCCCTCACCGTCCTGACCCTGGCCTGCGGCGGCAACGCCGGTCCGCCGGCCATTCGCGCCTCTGGCCACGTCGAGGCCACCGAGGTGCGCCTCGCCGCCACCGTGGGCGGCCGCCTGCTGGAGGCACCGTTTGAAGAGGGAGAACGGGTTCGGGCGGGGGAGGTGGTGGCGCGCCTGGACACGGCACTCATGGACCACGAGCTGGCCCGCGCCCGGGCCGAGGCGGAGGCCGCCGACGCCCGCCTGCGCCTGCTGGTGTCGGGAAGTCGCGCCGAGGACATCCGCCGCGCCGAGGAGCAGCTCGCCCAGGCCCAGGCGGAGCTGGACGCCGCCAGGCGGGAGCTGGGCCGTCTGGCCACGCTGGCGGAGCGCGGCACCGCCACCGAAAAGGCCCGGGACGACGCTGTGACCCGGCGCGAGGTGGCGGAACGGGGGGTGGCGGCGCGGCGAGCCGAGCTGGACAAACTGCTGGCCGGCTCCCGTCGCGAGGAGATCGAGGCGGCCCGCGCCCAGCGCGCCGCCGCCGAGGCGGCCGTGGCGGCGGTCAACCAGCGCATCGCCGAGGCCACCGTCCTCGCGCCCCGGGACGGGGTGATCACCGTGCGCGCCGCCGAGCCCGGCGAGGTGCTCGCCCCCGGCGCACCCCTCGCCGTGCTCACCGACCTCGCCCACGCCTGGCTCAACGTCTGGGTGGACGAACCCTCCCTGGCGCACATCCGCCTGGGGCAGGAGGTGGAGGTGAGTAGCGGCCAGCCGCCGGTCACCCGCCGCGGCCGGGTGGCCTTCGTCTCCCCGGTGGCGGAGTTCACGCCGAAGAACGTGCAGACCCCGGAGGAGCGGGCCAAGCTGGTGTTCCGCATCAAGGTGGCACTCCCCAACCCCGACGGGGTGTTCAAGCCGGGGATGCCCGCCGACGCCACGTTCACCCCGGTGGCACGCCCATGAGCCAGCCCACGCCCCACCTGGAAGCCGCCGCCCTGCAGGTCACCTACGGCCAGGTGGAGGCGGTGGCGGGCCTCGACCTTTGCGTGCAGCAGGGGGAAATGGTCGGCCTCATCGGCCCCGACGGCGCCGGCAAGACCTCCACCCTGCGCGTCCTGGCCGGCCTGCTCCGGCCCACCGCCGGCGCGGTGACGGCCTTCGGTGAGCCGGTGTGGCAGCAGCGCCGCACCCTGCGCCGACGCCTGGGCTACCTCGCCCAACGGTTCGCCCTCTACGGCGATCTCTCCGTGAATGAGAACATCCAGTTCTTCGCGTTCCTGTATGGCGTGCCGGGGTGGCGAGCCAGGCGCGACGAGCTCCTCGAGCGGGTCGGGCTGGCTCCCTTCCGCCACCGGCTGGCGGACCACCTCTCCGGCGGCATGAAGCAGAAGCTGGCCCTCGCCTGCACCCTCATCCACGATCCGCAGGTGCTGATCCTGGACGAGCCCACCACCGGCGTCGACCCGATCACCCGGAGAGAACTCTGGCGCCTGCTGGCGGACGAGGTGGCGCGGGGCCTTTCCCTCCTCGTCGCCACCCCCTACCTGGACGAGGCCGAGCGGTGTCATCGGGTGCTGCTCCTGCACCGGGGACGGGTGCTGGCGCAGGGAAGCCCGGCGAGCCTGAGGGCGCTGCTCCCGGGCCAGGTGGTACGCATCGAGGGCGGCGACCGGGCGGCCGTGCTGGCGGCCCTGGCCGTCACCCCCGGGGTGAGCGACGCCGCCGTCTTTGGGGCCGCCGTGCACGCGCGCCTGGAAGACGAGCGCGACGAGGCGGTGGCGCATCTCGCCCACGCCCTCGCCGGCGGCGGCCTGCCCGGCCTGGTGGTCCGTCAGGTTCCCCCGTCGCTGGAGGACACCTTTCTTTACCTCACCGCCGCGAGCGCCGCGGCACGCCCCGGGGAGGCGGCATGAACAACACTCTCGTCGGTAAACCTGGACCGCTGACCACCTGGAATCCCCGCCGGCGCGCCGGGATCGCCGCCAGCCGTCGGCAGAGCGGTCGCGCCCGAGGCAGTCTGCTGGCGGCCTGGCTGATGGTGCTGGCACCGGCGCTGCTCGCCCAGGAGGTCGCCGTCGACGAAGGGGAGGCGGTGCGGCGGGTACTCGCCGCCTCACCCCTGGAGGAGACTAGCCGGCACCGTCTCGCCGCCGCCACGGCCGCCCGTGTCGCCGCCGATGCCGCCCGCCTGCCGGTGCTCACCGCCGGCGGGAGCGCCGCCTACCGCTCCTCCGTGCCCGAGTTTGCCGCCCCCCTGGGCGGTCCAGGTCAACCCGGCGTCGTCCTCTTTCCGGATATTCGCACCGTGGCCGCCCTGGCGCTGGAAGCGTCGCAGCCGCTCTACACCGGGGGAGCCGTCACCGCCCGCCGGGAGGTGGCACAGGCCGAGCTCGCCGCCGCCGAGGAAAGCGCGGCCCAGGTACGGCTGGACCTGCGCCTGGCCGCCCGGGTGGCCTACTGGCAGGCGGTTGCCGGGCTGGCCGGCGTCGCTGTCGCCACCCACCACCTGCAGCGCGCCACCTCCCTCGCCCAGGATGCCCGCACCCTGCGTCACGCCGGCCTGGCCGTGGAGGCCGACGTGCTCGCCGCCGAGGCTGCCGTCGCTGCTGCCTCCCTCGCCGCCGTGCGCGCCGACCGCGCCGCCGGTGATGCCATGGCAGGGCTTCGCTCCCTCCTCGGCCTTCCCAGGAACGCTGCGGTCCACCTGGCCGACAGCGCCCCCCCTCCCCCTCCCCCAACGCCCGCCGAGCTGGACGCCCTGCAAGCCCTGGCCCGCCGGCAGCGCCCGGAGCTGGAGGCGTTGCGCGCCCGCGCTACGGCCCTGGCTGCCCGCACCCAGGCTACCCGAGCCGGTGCCCGCCCGACGCTCAGCGCCCAGGCCGCCTGGGAGCTGGCACGGCCCAACCCCCGCTTCCTGCCGTTGACCGACCGCTGGAACGACTCGTGGTCGGTGGGCCTGGCGGCCCGGTGGACGGTCTGGGACGGCGGACGGACCAGCGCCGCCGCAGCCTCCCTGGAGGCCGAGCGCCGGGCCGCTCACGCCGAGCTCGCCGAGTGGGAACGGCGGGTGGACCTGGAGGTCGAGCAGGCCCGGGCCGGCCTGCTGACGGAGCTGGCCGCCACCTCTGCGGCCGAGGCCAGCCGCGCCGCAGCCGCGGCGCGCCTGCAGGCAACCCGCGATCGCTACTCCGTCGGCCTCGCCACCACCACCGACGTGCTGGACGCGCAGGCGCAGCTGGCCACAGCCGAAGGCGAGCAGGTGCTGGCCGCGGTCGCCGCGCGCCTGGCCGTCGCCCGGCTGGAAAGGGCGGTGGGACAGTGAGGGAAACCAGCGCCGTGGAGGCCCGAAGCCTGACGCGCGCCTTCGGAGCGTTCCGCGCCGTCGATGACCTCTCCTTCAGGGTGGCGCCGGGCGAGGTGTTCGGCTTTCTGGGCTCCAACGGCGCCGGCAAGACCACCACCATCCGCATGCTGTGCGGCCTGCTGACCCCCACCTCGGGCAGCGCCACGGTGGCCGGCCTCGACCTCGCCACCCAGGCGGCCGAGATCAAGCGGCGGGTGGGGTACATGTCCCAGCGCTTCTCCCTCTACACCGACCTCACCGTGGAGGAGAACCTGACCTTCTGGGGGGCCGCCTACGGGCTGCACGGCGCCCACCTGGCGGCGCGCCGGGCCTGGGCCCTGGAAATGGCCGAGCTCGTCGGCCGGCGCGACACCCTGGTGCGAGAGCTGCCCGGCGGCCTGCGGCAGCGGCTGGCGCTGGGGGCGGCGCTGCTGCACTCTCCCCCCATCGTCTTCCTGGACGAGCCCACCGGCGGCGTCGACCCGGCGGCTCGCCGCCGCTTCTGGGATCTCATCGACGCCCTGGCCACCGCCGGAACCACGGTGTTCGTCACCACCCACTACCTGGACGAGGCCGAGCGCTGCCACCGGGTGGCGCTGATGCACGCCGGCCGCCTGGTGGCCCTGGACACCCCCGAGCGCCTGAAGGCCGAGTTTCCGCCCGGCACGGTGCTGGAGATCCGCACCCCCCGCCCCGCCCTCGCCCTCGCCGCCCTGCAGGACGCCCCGGGCTCGCTCAACACCAGGTGCAGCGTCTCGCCCAGGAGGGCCACGTCCGCCACCCCCGGGGCGTCCTG
>JABRVY010000410.1:0-1784 GCA_039961755.1 Acidobacteriota bacterium
GTGTGGGGCGGTTGTCGGCGGGCGGGGAGGAGCATGCTAAAATCTCGCGCTCTCGCGACTGGCGGGCGCCCTGTGAGGAGTCACGATGAAGAAGAGCAGCGCGGTGTGTTTTCTGGTTCTGATGGCTGCAGCGGCGACCCTGGCGGCGCAGGAACTGCCCGCCAAGATCGGCTTCGTGGACGTGGAACGGGCCATTGCCACGGTTGACGAGGGGAAGGCGCGGCTGGGGGAGTTGCGGGAGTGGGCGCGCCCCCGCGAGGAGGAGCTGGCCCGTCTGGGCCGGGAGATCGAGACCCTCCGCTCCGAGATAGCCACCAAGCGGGGGAGCGTGTCCGAAGAGGCGATGGCCGAGCTGAACCGGCGCCTGGTCTCCCGGCAGCGGGAGTTCGAGGACAAGCAGCGGGTTGCCCGCAGGGACTTCGAGGAGCGCCAGGCGGTGGTCCTGAAAGAGATGGGCGAGAAGCTCACCGCGGTGATCACCCAGCACGCCGACAGCAATCGCTACACCGCCGTGTTCATCCTCGAACCCAACCAGCTGGTCTACCTGGCCAACTCGGCGGACCTGACCGATACGGTCATCAAGCTGTACAACGAAAAGTATCCCTACGCGGCCGGCAAGAAGTGAAGCGTGAGCCAGTGAGGGGCGCCGAGTCGGCGCAGGCCGCGGGCCCGGGAATCGGCCGCCGGGGCAGGCCCCCGGGCGGGTCCCCCGGTCATGGCCCGGAGTGCTCGCCCGGGCCGTTGCGCCGGTCGGCGCCAGGAAAGGATGATCTGTGGCACGCAAGCTGAAGCGGAAGGAGATCAAGCGCGACCAGTTCATCACCCTCATCGATCGGGCGATGGCCTGGACCGGACAGAACTGGAAGACCGCCTCCATCGTCCTCGGCTGCGCCGTCGCCCTGGGTCTCGCCTACTGGGGGGTGACGCTGCTGGCCGCGTCCAGGGGAGGAGCGGCGGCCCGGGCGCTGGGTGAGGCGGTGGCGACGTTTGCAGCTCCGGTGGGAGGCTCCGCCGCGGCCGGGGAGGGCCAACGTTTTGCCACCAACGCCGAACGCCTCGACGCCGCGGAAAAGGCGTTTCGCCGGGTCGCCTCTCGCTACCGGTTCACCGCCCCCGCGCGCACGGCTCGACTGTACCTGGCGCGCATCGCCGAGGACCGGGGCGACGTGGACGGGGCCATCCGGTTGCTCTCCGAGCTGGCCGACCGGCGCAGCGACAACCCGGTGGTGGGACTGGCCACGCTGGACCTCCTGCGCCTGCGCCTGGCCAAGGGCGAGGGCAAGCAGCTGGTCAAGGAGCTGGAGGCCATGGTGGCTGGCAAGGACCCTCGACTGCCCAGGGACCTCGCCCTTTTCCAGCTCGCCCGCGTGTGGGAGCGGGAGGGCAACGTGGAAGAGGCCATCCGTCTGTACCGCAAGCTCACCGAGGACTTTCCCGAGTCGCCCTACAAGTTTGAGGCGCAGCAGCGTCTTAGCGCCGCCTCGTGAGCTCGCCCACCGCTGGCAGACAGCCCGTCTCGGGCTTCGCCGAAATCATCGCCATCAAGCGTGACGGCGGCGAGCTGAGCAGGGAGCAGCTGGCTCGCTTCGTGCGCGGTTCGAGCGACGGCAGCATCGGCGACGAGCAGCTGGCGGCCATGCTGATGGCCCTGTGCATCCGCGGTGCCTCGCCCGCCGAGACCCTGGCCCTGGTGGAGGAGATGCGCGACTCGGGCGCCCGCTGGGAGCTGCGCGACAGTTTTCCGGCGGTGGTCGACAAACACTCCACCGGCGGGGTGGGGGATT
>JABRVY010000411.1:0-20376 GCA_039961755.1 Acidobacteriota bacterium
CGGGCACGGTCACGGTCGCCGGCACGGGTACCGCTCTGGCCGTGGCAAGCCCGCACCGACCGTGAGGGCGGGCCGGAGGCCCGCGCACCCAGGGGCACGGCCACGGTCACGGTCGCCGACACGGGTACCGTTTTGGCCGTGGCAAGCCCGCACCGACCGTGAGGGCGGGCCAGAGGCCCGCGCACCCAGGGGACGGGCACGGTCACGGACACGGGCACGGGCACCAGGCCGGGGGTGGCAAACCGTACCTGCCGTGAGGGCGGGCCGGAGGCCCGCGCACCCAGGGGACGGTCACGGTCACGGTCGCCGACACGGGTACCGTTCTGGCCGTGGCAAGCCCGCACCGACCGTGAGAGCGGGCCAGAGGCCCGCGCACCCAGGGACACGGGCACGGTCACGGACACGGGCACGGGCACCAGGCCGGGGGTGGCAAACCGTACCTGCCGTGAGGGCGGGCCGGAGGCCCGCGCACCCAGGGGCACGGCCACGGCCACGGTCACGGACACGGACACTGACACGGACACCGACACGGACCCGGTCACGGTCACTGGCAGTGACGCTCCGCTCCCGGCGGCGGTGGAATCAGTGGGTACGCTAGACCCTACCGGGCGTGGCGCAGGGCGCCGTAGCCCGGGCAGGGGACGCCGGCCGCTCGCAGCGTCGCCAGGGGTTGCGGCGGGAAGGGCAGTGGCTGTTCCCCGATGCGCCGCACCGGTCGCACGCCGGCCAGGGACGACGACACCCACGCCCCCTCGCTGCCCAGGAGCTCGTCGAGGGTGAGGTCGCGCTCGGCGGTGGGGATGCCGGCGGCGGCGAGGGCAGCCAGGCACCACTGGCGCAGGACGCCGGGCAGGCAGCGCCGGGGGGCGGGGGGCGTGACCACCACTCCACCGAGGACGGCAAAGACGTTGGCATGGTCGACTTCGCGCACCGCGCCGTCGCTGTCGATGAGGAGGGCGGCGTCGCAACCGTGCTGGGTCGCCAGGTTCCGGGCCCGGGTATTGGAAAGGTAGGAGGAGGTCTTCAGCCCGGTCAAGAGCCCCGAGGCGGCGCGCACGGGGTAGAGGGCGATTCCTTCGCGGCGCGCCCGGTGGGGCGGCCGATACCTGTACCCCCAGGTGAAGAGAAGGGTGCGATGACCATGGCCGAAGGCGACGCAGTGCAGGGCGCCGCTGTCGCTGACGCCCTCGCGGGCCAGCAGGCGACGCAGGTGAACCCGTCCGGGGAAGGGGGGTACCGGCAGGGAGAGGGTGGCGAGCGCCTCCTGCATGCGCACGGCGTGCTCCTCCCAGAGGAAGACCTCCCCACCTTCGCAACCGATGGTCTCGAAGGTGCCCTCGCCGCGAAACACCGAGGGCCACCACACCGGCACCGTCGCGGCTGCCGCCGGCCGCAACCGGCGTCCGACCAGTACCCACCGGGGGTTTGGAGTCATGGCGGCTCACCTCCCAGGACCTCGAGCCAGCGGGCCACCTTGGCGCGGCTTTCCGCCTCCTCGGCGGCCGGCTGCGAGTCCCACACGACCCCACAACCGGCGTGAAAGTGCAGCATTCCGTTGGCGGCATAGCCGGTGCGAATGGGCAGGGCAAGCACGCCCCGATCGGGCTTCATGACGCCGATGGCGCCGCAGTAGACGGCCCGCGGCACCGGCTCCAGGCGGGCGATGAATCGGCACGCGGCGAGCTTGGGGGCACCGGTGACGCTGCCGCCGGGCAGCAGGGCGCCCAGCAGCGACTGCCAGGAAGCCCCCGGGCACAGCTGGCCGGCGACGACCGCGTACTGGTGCATGACTCCCAGGGTGGTGAAGGTGCGCCGGGGGGTGAGGACGCGGACGGAGCGGGGCGTGCACACCCGGTTGAGGTCGTTGCGCTCGAGGTCGACGATCATCGCCAGCTCGGCGGCATCCTTGCCGCTGCTGCGCAGGCGGGCGCGGGCCTGCGCCCGCCGCCGCTGGTCCACCGGTAGGGGGAGGGTTCCCTTGATGGGTCGGGTTTCAACCTCGCTGCCCCGCCGCGCCAGCAGCAGCTCGGGGGAGAGGCAGAGCACCGCCCACCCCTGCTCCCGGTCGGCAAGGTAGGTGGCAAACCTCGGCCACTGGTGCTGCCCCAGCGCCGTGAAGAGGGCGAGGGGATCCCCCTGGAAGGGCAGGGAAAAGCGCCGGGTGAGGTTCACCTGGTAGACGTCGCCGGCGCCGATGCCGAGGCGGATCGTCTCCACCCCCCGGCGAAAGGCTTCGTCGTCCAGGCTCAGGTGACTCGACCCGGGGTCGGCCCGCCAGCTGCCGCCGGCAGCGGTGGCGGCTGACCCCATGGCTGCGGGGGTGAGCACGGCCCACCACGCCTCGGGCAGTGGGGAAGATCCGGGGGGAACGGCGATGAGAGGGTCCATGGTGGCGGCGAATTCGTACCCCATGAACCCCACCGCGCGGGCGCCCCGGCCGGCTCGCTCCAGCTCCTCCCCGAGGGCGGTGAGGAGGTCGTCGGCCCTTCGATGGCCTCCTGGCCTCTCCACATGGGTCCGGCCGTCCTGCTGCCAGAGGATGGTGGCGGGTTGCACCAAGCGCGCACGGCGGTCGCCCCCCATGGCCGGGGGCAGGGCGAGGACCACGCGCGTTGCTCTTGCCATCGCCCTAGGGGAGGTACGGTGAGATGGCCCGCTGGACGCGGCGGGCCAGCACCTCGTAGCCCCGGCCGTTGGGGTGGATGGGATCGCTCATGAGCTCGGCGCGGCCCATGATGCCTTTGTAGACGTTGGGGATGAGGACGGCGCCGGTTCGCCGCGCCAGATCTCGGTAGCCATCGGCCCACCCCCGGCCGAGCAGCGGCGGATCGATGCCCACGAGCACCACCAGGGCGCCGGCAGCCTGAACCCGCCGGACGATGGTCTCCAGGTTGGCGAACGCCTCGGCGCGGCTCACCCCATTCTTGAGATCGTTGCCCCCCAGCGTGATACAGACGATACCCGGGGAGTGGGCGAGGACGTCCCGCTCCAGGCGGGCCAGCGCCGAGGCGGTGGTGTCGCCGGGAACACCGGCGTTGATCACCCTCCGCCCGAGCAGACGGGCCAGGTGGGCAGGGTAGCTCTGATCTTCCGCGGCTCCCGTGCCAAAGGTCAGGCTGTCGCCAAAGCAGAGCACGAGATCGCTGGCCGGCCGTCGGTTGGTGATGTCGCCGTCGGGAGCGAAGAGGCGAAGGGCCAGCCAGCCGATGGCGAGCACGGCCACAACCCCGAGCAGACGGCGGGCGGTAATCATTTACTGGCCTGTCGGCCCGGCCCCGGGGGTGTCGGGGTTGGCCAGGGCCCGTACCGTCTGGCGAACCTGATACAGGCGCCGGAAGCTCTCGGCAGCGGCCAGACCGGCGGGGGCTCCGGCTTCCCGCGCCAGGCGGGTGAAGGCGGCGCGCGTCGGCTCGGGGGGAAACTGGGAGGCGTGCTCGCAGATCAGCGCGATCTTCTCCTCCAGGTGGCGCGAGATGTCCACCCAGTGGTTGGGGTGGTCGGTGGGTCCGACCCAGATTTCCCCCACCACGTGGGGGGCCAGATTCTCCCGCTCGAACAGATCGGGAAAGGTGCGTGGCTTCTTGACCGCCGGATAGACGGCCTCCAGTACGGCCTGGCCCACGGCGCGATGGTCGGGGTGGTTGATGTACACGTTGTGACGGAACCACACCGTGGGGTCGTGGGTGAGGATGATGTCGGGTCGTAGCTGGCGAATCACCCGCACCAGTGCCTTGCGCAGCTCCAGGGTGGGCTGCACGAGGCCATCCTCGAACCCCAGGTACACCACCTCGGCGCCCAGGCGGGCGGCGGCGCGGGCCTGCTCGCGGCGGCGCCGGGCGATCACGGCGGCGGCAGAATCGGTCTCGTCGTTGGTTCCCTTGTCACCGTCGGTGACGATGCATAAGGTGAGCCGCGCCCCGGTCGACGCCAGGTGCAACAGGGAGCCCCCGGCCATGGTCTCGGCATCATCCGGGTGGGCAAAGATGGTCAACACGTGGTCTGGCATGGCGCTATACTAGCCGCGCTGCTGCCGTTTCCACCACGTGGCACCGCGGTGCGCGGCGGCGTAGCTGCCCCGGGGGGAGGGAGAGATGGCGAGGCCCACCGTTCTCGTAGTCGACACCGCCGATGCCCGGCGGAAGGAGATAACCCGTGGTCTCGCTGAACTGGGCTACGAGGTGGTTTCCGCCGAGAACTCCGCCACCGGCATGCGCTTTGCCACCGGGCTGTCCCCGCGGGTGATCTTCGCGGCCAGCGAGGTGGAGGGGTTCGGGGACGCCGCCGTGCTGCGGTTCCTCACCCCCGACCCCCAAACCGGCGGGGTTAGCCAGCTGGTGCTTCTGCGCGACGGGGACGGCGACGAGGATGAGTCCCTGCCCGAGGACGTGCTGACCGTGGATGTTGCTGGCCTCACCCACGCCGGGGTGGTGCGCAAGCTGCGCACGTACCTCACGGCCATGGAGCTGGGTCTGGCCACCGATGCTCGTCTGGACTCCGTGCTGGGCGACCTCAACAGCTTGCCCCTGTTGGACTTGCTTCCACGACTGCAGAAACTGGTGGCGACCGGCCGGGTGGTGCTGCAGGATGGGGAGCTGGCCTTGCACGAGGGTGGGGTGATTGCCGCCCGGTGCGGGGCGATCTCGGGGCGAAAGGCGTTTGCCCGCCTGGCCCGGACGTCCAGCGGCACCTTCCGGATCCTGCTCGGGCCCCACGGCAGCACGCGGGAGTTCGACGAGGACCTTCTCACCCTCATGGCCCAGGCGATGGAGGACCAGCACCGCCATGCCGAGTGTCTGGGCCGGCTGCCGGATCTGCAGAGTCGGCTGAAGATCGAGATGGGACCGGGCTTTTTTGAAACGCCGTTCACCGCCGGCCAGCAGCACATCCTGCAGGCAGCGCAGGCCGGCAAGACCATCCGGGCCGTGGTGGAGGCCGCGACGGCGCTCGACGGTGAGGTGCTGGAGGATGTGCTGACCCTCGTCGAGAAGGGGTTCCTCACCCTGCTGGAGCCCGAACTCCGGGTGCGCATCGTCACCGACTCCACCGCCGATCTGTCGCCCGAGGTGGCGCGAGAAGCGGGCATCCACCCGGTGCCCCTGTCGGTGATTTTCGGCCAGGACATCTACAAGGATGGCGTCGACCTCACCCCGGCGAACTTCTACAAGTTGCTGCAGGAACGCAGGGACGTGCACCCGCGCACGGCTCCCCCCAGCAAGGGTGAGTTTCTCACCGAATACCGTCGGTTGTTGGGCCAGGGCCAGGATATCGTGTCCATCCACATCTCCGGCAGGATGTCGCTCACCGTCACCCACGCCCGCGAGGCGGCGGCGGAGCTGGCCGACGAGCTGACGGTGGCAAGGGAGGATGGCTCTCGACCCCGGCTGGAAGTCATAGACAGTTTGCAGACCTCGGCGCCGCTGGGAATGCTGTGCCTGTTCGCCGCCCGCATGGCGCAGCGTGGCCTGTCGGCGCAGGAGATCCGCGAGCGGGTGGAAGCGTTCATTCCGAGGTTTCACTTCCTGTTCGTGGTAGACACCCTGGAGTACCTTGCCCGCGGCGGTCGCATCGGCAAGGCACGGGCCCTGCTGGGCGGAATCCTGGGCATCAAACCGATTCTCGGGGTGGTGCAGGGGGAGGTGACCCCCATCGATCGGGCGCGGGGCGGCAAGGCGGCCCACCCCAAGGTGGCGGAGCTACTCAAGCAGCGGGTGGAGGTGGACCGGCCGGTCTTCCTCACCATCGGGCACGCGGTGGCGCCGGTGTGGGCGGACCGCCTGCGCACGCTGCTCGAGGAGACCTTTCAGGTGCAAGAGTTCTTCCCCGGGGAAATCGGGCCGGTGGTGGGCACCCACGTGGGACCCGGCTGCGTGGGCTGCGTGATGTTCCAGCCCACCGAGGAGGAGCTGCCCCTCATCTCCGCCCGCAACCTGGTATAGCCTTTCTGGCGTTCCTCTGCGGTTTCTTGCCGACACAGTTCTTGGTTGATCTCATGGCCGCCAGTCCCGCCGCCCCTGTAGTATGGGAACACCATCTTCGGGACCCTCAAGCGCGGACCGAGTCCGAAAGGGCCGCGGCTCACACCGAGCGGTCGAGCAGCTTCAAGGGTCGGGGGCGGGTCATGGCCTCCACCGAGAGCAGCTCGTCCAGCAGCTCGGTGGGCAGGTAGCCCTTTTCGGCGATGATCTCGCGCACGCTGCGGCCGGAGGCGAGCGCCTCCTTGGCCACCTCCGAGGCGCGCTCGTACCCCAGCGCCGGCACCACGGCGGTGACGATGCCGATGGAACGCTCCACCATGGCCCGGCAGTGCTCGGCGTTGGCGGTGATCCCCTGGATGCAGCGGGTCGTCAGCACGTCCACCGCCGCTGTGAGCATGTCAATAGAAGAAAACAAGTTGTAGGCGATGATCGGCTCCATGACGTTGAGCTGCAGCTGCCCCGCCTCGGCGGCCATGGTGATGGTGAGGTCGTTGCCGATGACCTCGAAGGCCACCTGGTTGACCACCTCCGGGATCACCGGGTTGACCTTGCCGGGCATGATGGAGGAGCCCGGCTGCATGGGCGGCAGGTTGATCTCGGCCAGGCCGCAGCGCGGCCCCGAGGCCAGCAGGCGCAGGTCATTGCACATCTTGGAGAGCTTCACCGCCACCCGCTTGAGCACGCCAGAAAAGAGCACGAAGACTCCGGTGTCGGGCGTGGCCTCCACCAGGTTTTCGGCCAGCACCACGTCCAGGCCGCTGACGCGGCGCAACTCTTCCACCACCGTCTGGGGGTAGCGAGGGTCGGCGTTGATGCCGGTGCCGATGGCGGTGCCGCCCAGGTTGACCTCCAGGAAGAAGCGGGCGGTCTCGCGCAGGCGGGCGATGTCCTCGGCGGTGGTGACGGCAAAGGCGGTGAACTCCTGCCCCAGAGTCATGGGCACGGCGTCCTGCAGCTGCGTGCGCCCCATCTTGAGAACATCGCGGAACTCCTCCCCCTTGGCGGCCAGGGCGGCGCGCAGCCGCTCCAGGGCGGCGATGAGGCCGCGCAGGGTGGTCACGGCGGCGATGCGAACGGCGGTGGGGTAGACGTCGTTGGTGGACTGGGAGAGGTTGACGTGGTTGTTGGGGTGGCAGTACTGGTACTCCCCCCGGGCGTGGCCCAGCAGCTCCAGGGCGCGGTTGGCAATCACCTCGTTGGCGTTCATGTTGGTGGAGGTGCCCGCCCCTCCCTGCACCATGTCGACGACGAAGTGCCCGTGCCAGTGGCCGTCCAGGATCTCCTGACAGGCCTGGTCGATGGCGTTGGCGAGGTTGGGGTCCAGCAGCCCCAGTCTGGCGTTGGCCCGCGCCGCCGCCTGCTTGACCGCGGCCAGGGCGTTGACCAGCTCGGGGAAGTGGGAGAGCCGGATGCCGGTGATGGGGAAGTTCTCCACTCCCCGCAGCGTCTGGATGCCGAACATGGCGTCGGCGGGGACGGCACGCTCCCCCAGCAGGTCGTGCTCGGTGCGGGTGGCTGCCGAGCGGTAGGTGGGGGCCCGCCCCACCTCGCGCTGGCTGGCGTACTGGAGGCGGCGGCTGACCACCAGCGCCACCTGGGTGAGCAGGGAGATGGCCGCCGCGGCGTTGCCGGTCAGACGCTCCAGCACCGCCTCGCGGGGCAGCTCCAGGACACTCACCCGACCCACCGCCCGGGCGGTGGTGGAGTGTTCCCCGGGGTGGAGCAGGGCGCTCTCCCCCAACGTCTCGCGGGGGCCCAGGACGATCAGCCTGTCGCTGCGCCCCTCCCGCTCCCGCAGGATTTCCACCGCCCCCTCGACGATGACGTACACGGCGGTGCGCGGGGTGCCCTGGCGAAAGAGGACCTGCCCCGGGCCCAGCTCGCGGCGGCCGGCCACGGAGGCGAGGAGCTCGAGGGTGGCCTGGTCCAGTTGGTCGAACACTTCGCTGACGCGCAGCACGTCCAGGACGGAGTTCATGCCGGTGTCCCCCGCCGGGCATTGTACGGCGAGTTATCCGGATTGATCTCGTTCAGGATTCAGGCTTTGGGATGGAAGTAACGCAGACGTAGAGAGTTGGTGACGACGAGGAGGGACGAGAGCGCCATCGCCGCCGCCGCCAGCTCGGGGCTCAACAAGGCGCCCGTGGCGGGGTACAGCACGCCGGCCGCGATGGGGATCCCCAGCACGTTGTAGCCAAACGCCCACAGCAGGTTCCACCGGATGGTGCGGGTGGTGGCGCGGGCCAGCTCGAAGGCGGCCGGGAGGAGGGTGAGGTCGGGCCGCGTCAGCACGACCTGGGATGCCTCCGCCGCCACGTCGGTTCCCGAGGCCAGGGTGACCCCCACGTCGGCCGCCGCCAGCGCCGGGGCGTCGTTGAGACCATCGCCCACGAACGCCACCGGCTCCCGACCCGCCAGCTGGCGCACCGTCGCCACCTTGTCGGCCGGGAGGGCGTTGGCCCGGACGTGGTCCGGCGGGATCCCCACGGCGCGGGCCACCGCTCCGGCGGTGGCGGGTCCGTCGCCGGTGACGAGCCACGGCTTCAGGCCCAGCGCCCGCAGCCGCTCCAGGGCGGGAGCGGCCGAGGGGCGCAGCGGGTCAGCGACGGCCAGCAGGGCCACGGCCCGCCCGTCCAGCCCCACCGCCACCGGCGTCGCCGGCCGGGCTGCCACCTCCTCGGCGCGGGCACGGTACACCTCGCCCCCGGCCACGCCTGCGGCGGCCAGGAACGCCGGGCTGCCGACCAGCACGGTGTGTTCGCCCACGCGGGCGCGCACCCCGCTCCCGGGGACGGCGTGGGCCTCGGTAACCGGGGCGGGGGAGATGCCGCGGGCGGTCAGTCCCTCGACCACCGCGCGGGCCAGCGGGTGTTCCGAGTGCGTCTCGATGCCGGCGACCATCGACAACACCCCGGCGTCGCCGTCGAGAAAGGGGATATCCACGAGCTCGGGCCGCCCTTCGGTCAAGGTGCCGGTCTTGTCCAGCACCACCGTGCGCACCGCCGCCGCCCGTTCGAGAGCCACCGCCGAGGTGATGAGGATGCCCAGCTCGGCCCCCCGGCCGGTGCCCACCGCGAGCGCCGTGGGGGTGGCGAGCCCCAGGGCACAGGGACAGGCGATGACCAGCACCGACACGGCCGTGGTGAAGGCGTACAGCCCCCGAGGGTGGGGTCCGAGGAGCAGCCAGGCCGCGGCGGTCACCGCCGCCACCGCCAGCACCGCCGGCACGAAGCGCGCGGCGACGCGGTCGGCCAGACGCTGCACCGGCGCCTTGCTGGCCTGGGCCTGCCGCACCAGGCGGACGATCCGGGCGAGCACGGTGTCGGCGCCCACGTGCTCCACCAGAACCAGGAGAGACCCCTCCCCGTTGACCGTGCCCCCCACCACCCGCTCGCCGGGGCCCTTGGCCACCGGCGCCGGTTCCCCCGTGAGCATCGCCTCGTTGACCGCCGAGGCGCCCTGCAGGACCACGCCGTCGCAGGGAACGCGCTCCCCGGGGAGTATCCGCACGCGGTCGCCGGGCTTCAGCGTGGCGACGAGCACCTCCTCCTCGGCGCCGCTGGCATCGAGACGACGAGCGGTGGCGGGGGCCAGGCCCAGGAGCCGACGCACCGCCTCGGACGTCCGCCCCCTGGCCCGCGATTCCAGCAGCCGCCCCAGGAGGATCAGGGTGACGATCATCAGCGCCGCCTCGAAGTAGAGGTGCGCCGGCAGACCGGCGGCGCGGAACACCCCCGGGGCGATGGTGCCGGCCAGGGAGGCGAGCACGGCGGCACCGGTACCCACGGCGATCAGCGTGTCCATGTCGGGACTGCGGTGTCGCAGCAGCCTGCGGGTGCCCTGCCGCAGGATGGGCCATGCCGTCCACAGCCAGGTGGGCACCGCGACCGCCGCGAGGCCCCAGCGCAGCCCGGCCAGCGGCAGCGACCACAGCCAGGGGGCCACGATGCGCGCCAGGGTCTCCATGGGCGTGTTGAGCCAGGCCAGCAGCGACCACCCCACGTGATGGGCGCTCGTCGGTTGGCGGGCCATGACGGCGGCCGAGGCGATCATCACGCCGACGGTGACCGTGGCCGCCACCGCCAGGCGCTGCAGGAGGTCGCCGCGCTCCTCCCGGCGCAGCCTCTCATCCACCGCCGCCTCGTCTTCACCGGAGGCCGGGGTGACCACTCCATAGCCCGCCGCCATCACGGCCTCGACCAGGGCGGTGCGATCGAGACCGGCCACGTGCTCCACCCGCGCCTCGCCGGTGGCCACTTGCACGGCGGCGGCCAGCACCCCGGGTACGGCGGCCAGCGCGCGTTCGACGCGCTGGACGCAGGAGGCACAGTGCAGATCGGTGAGGACCAGCTCGGTGGTGGTGCACGGCACCATGAATCCGCTGCGCGCCACCGCCTCTACGAGGCGGGGGGTGGCCGGCGGACCCGACGGGGCCAGCCGGAGGGTCGCCGAGGAGGTGGCGAGGTTGACGTGGACCTCCTCGACCCCAGCGACGTTACGCAGCGCCTTCTCGACGCCGGCCACGCAGCCGGCGCAGCGCATTCCGGCGATGGGGAGGTGAAGGGTCACCCGTGTCGGCTCCCGGCGAGCGGCGAGGGTGGGCAGGATCCGGTGCGGGATCGTCATCTCATCGGCCCGGGTGAGTCGCCTGGCACCGCGGCCCGGGTGCCACTTCCCGGTAGATTCTAGAGTTTCTCGCCGGGAAGCTTGTCCAGGTACTTCTCCGGCTCCCGGACGAAGGGTTTTTCGCACGCCGCGCAGCAGAGCTTGACGGTGCGTCCCTTGTAGGACACCGAGGTGGCCTCACCGTGACCCCCTAGCGCCTCGCCGCTGACCGGGCAAGAGGTCTGGATGTTCTCCAGCGCCACCCCGTCCCGGGCGAACTGCGCGTAGAACTTTTCCGGATCAGCCTTGAAGGCTGCCGGGCAGCCTCGGCAGCAGAAGAAGATCCGCTGGCCCTGGTGATCGACGAAAACGCTCCTGTCGATGGCCTTGGCGGAAACCGGGCAGGCACTCTGCGCCTTGCCCGGCTGGGCCAGGGTGAGGCCGCCGACGAGGGCGAGGACAACGCCGAATGTGATCAGCTTCCAGTGGTTCTTCATCTCATCCCCCCGGAGGGCCTGCCCGCTGATCGCCCCTTGCCTCCCTCTGGCGCAGGGAAAGGGCAGGCTTCCGCAACGATCAACGACCCGCCTGGCGAACACATTCCCCCTCACCCCGCAGGGGAAGAGGCCTGCGGGCAGCGAGGCTTCTCGGCCGGACGCCGGCGGTGGGGCGAACCCTGCGGTCCTAGCTCTTGCGGCTGGTCTTGGCGAAGAACGCGGTAAGGACGCGCTCGACCTTGTCGCTGCCACACGCCGGACAGACGATGGCGGCACTTTCGCGCTCGGCCACCGTCATGGCCTGCTCGAAGGCGTGGGAGCATGCACTGCACCGGAAGGAGTAGATCGGCATTTCATCACCTCCTGCGGACTGCGAGGGCTGGCTGCGGGCCCTCCCGACCATGCCGGTCTCGCAGGTATTGTATCGCGCCCGCACGGTCCAGCTACGGCCGAACGGGGTCGCAAGGTGGCGACGCCGGTGCCCCGAAGCGCCGATCCCTCCGTCTTCCCGAATGACTACGTGCTTGAAATCACAAGTGTTTGACAGCTGTCATGATGGCGTCTAGATTGGAGCACAGGGCAAGTGATGGCTGATGAGGGAGACACCTGGCTTCATGGTGGGGGTCCGGTAGGACTGGCTGGTGAGAGCTGAACTTGCCCGGGAGGGAGGACGAAGGTATGGACTGCCGTGACTGCCTGGCGATCTTCGAGGACATCGGGAGCGCCTTCAACTCCCCGATCGAAACCGAGCAGCTGCTCACCCTCATTGCCCGCACGGTGGCGGAGCGCTTTCGGGTGGGTGGCTGCGTCATTCGACTCCTGAGCCGCGACCGGCGCCAGCTGGAGCGGGTGGCCTCCGCTGGCCTGAGCCAGCAGTTCCTGCAGAAGGGTCCGGTGGATGCGGAGCGCAGCGTGGTGGAGGCGCTGGCCGGCGAGGTGGTGTACATCTCCGACTGTCGGACTGACCCCCGCATCCAGTACCCGGAGGCCCACGTGGAGGAGGGGATCGTCTCGGCGCTGACCGTCCCCTTGAGCACGCGTGGCCAGGTGATCGGCGTGATCCGCCTCTATTCCCGGGCGCCGCGCGACTTCTCTCCGCTGGAGCTGGAGGTGCTGCGGGTGGTGGCCTCCTTCTGCGCCTCCGCCGCCGTCCGCGCCATGTTCAACCAGATCCTCCAGCACGTCACCGATACCATTCGCTCTTCGCTGGACCTGCGCGCGGTGCTCAAGGGCATCGTCACCGTCATCACCGAAGATCTGCGCGCCCGGGGTGCCATGGTGCGGCTACTGGACGGCAGCGGCCGGCGCTTCGATGCCCTGGAGGCGTACGGGCTGTCCGAGCAGTTCCTGGCCGAGCTGGGCGCCGAGCCGGACGAGGCGACGTGCGCCACCCTCGGCGGCGAATGCCTGGAGGTCCTGGATGCCGCCGCCGATCCCCGCGTCGGCTACCGAGAAGCGCTGGCGGCTGAAGGGGTTGCCTCGCTGCTCCACGTGCCGCTGGTGCTGCGGGAGCGGCCTCTGGGGGTGCTCACGGTGATGACCCACCGGCCGTACGACTTCTCCGACGATGAGATGGTCCTCATGCGGGGCATCGGCGACCAGTGCGCGCTGGCGGTGCACAGCGCCCAGATGTACGCCGCCGTCAAGAGCCGATACGAGGCTCTGGCGGACGATTTCCAGCTCTGGTTCGAGCGCTACCGGACCTATCCCAGCGTCTAGGAGTGGCCTACCCTCCCAGCGTCGGGGAATAGTCGGCCACCATCGCTGCCATCGCCTCCCAGATGTGGGAGACGTCGTTGGACATGATGACGAGGTCGCGCTTGAGCCCACGGATGTCCTTGACGTGCCCCTTGAGCACTGCCTCGCGATGAAAGCCGCGCTTCTCGAAGGCGCGAATGGCGCCCACCTGGTTGTCCACCACGCTGGCGACGATCTTCTCCACCCCGCAGGAGGTGGCCAGGCGCACCAGCTCGCGCAGCACGGCGGTGCCGAGCCCGCGCCGCTGGTACTCCCGGGCCACCGCCAGCCGCACCTCGGCGACGTGCCGCGTCCAGCCGTGCAGGGTGCGGTAGAGGGTGCCGTTGGCGACGATCTTCCGGTCGGCGGTCACGGCGACGAGGGGGATCACCGTCTGGTAGTCGATGGAGGCCATGAAGCGGTCGGCCCACAGCTGGGAGGTGACGTCGTCCCGCAGAAAGAGGCGGTCCTCCTCGGGCAGGCTGCGGTAGAAGGCCAGCAGGGCGTCCTTGTCGTCCGCCTCGACGGGGCGGACCCCGAGCGTGGTTCCATCCTTGAGAGTCAGGTCGCGGGGGTAGCCCTCAAGCGTCATGGCGTGGTCCTCCGTTTCCCCGGCCGGTGAGTTCCAGGCCGTACTCCAGTCCCTTGCGGAAGGCGCGCTGGTTGAGCTGCTCGGTACCCTTGGGCACCGAGTGCACCACCGCCCGCTCGGCGGCCTCCGGCGACACCAGGCCCGTGGCTCCGACGAAGAAGCCGACCATGACGATGTTGAGGACCAGGCGACGACCCAGTTCCTCTGCCAGGCGGGTGGCCGGGATGCCGTAGGCGGTCACCCCTTCCGGCACCTTCTCATCCAGGGTCACCAGCTCGTTCTCGTAGAGCAGGATACCGCCGGGCTTGAGGGTGGGGGCGAACTGGGAGTAGGCATCGGGGGACATGACGATGAGGACATCCGGTCGCTTGACGTAGGGGTAGCCGATGGGCTCGTCGGCGAGGCTGACCTGGGCGGAGCAGGCGCTGCCGCGCGCCTCGGGTCCAAAGGATTGAATCAGGGTGGCGTGCTTGTTGTCGTAGATGGCCGCCGCCTTGCCGATGATGTGGCCGCACAGGATGACCCCCTGGCCGCCCAGCCCACCCACGCGGATTTCAGTCTTCGGCATGTGTCACTCCCCAGGGTTGATAGCGCGTGCCCAGCACGCGGGAGAAATGCTCGTTCATGGACTCGAGCCAGGTGGGCCGCTCGCGGTCCACGAACTTGCCGACGATGATCTCCTCCTGAAAGCCCAGCGCCAGCTCCTTGGTGTCCGCGCCGTTCTTCTGGACGCTCTTCTCCTTGTAGTACTTCAGCTGGTCCACACCATCCCCCAGGCGGTTGCGGCGGGAGTAGAGGGTGGGGCAGGGGGAGAGCGCCTCGATGAACACGAACCCCTTCTTCTTCAGCCCCTCCTGCATCGCCTTGGCCAGCTGCTTGACGTGGTACACCGTCCAGCGCGCCACGTAGACCGCCCCGCAGGCGTCGGCCAGGAAGGGCAAGTTGAAGGAGGGTTCGAAGTTCCCGTAGGGCATGGTGGTCTGGGTGGGCCCCAGCGGAGTGGTGGGGGCCACCTGTCCGCCCGTCATGCCGTAGGTGAAGTTGTTGACGCACACCACCATGATGTCCATGTTGCGGCGCGCGGCGTGAATGAAGTGGTTGCCGCCGATGGCAAACAGATCGCCGTCCCCCGAGTACACCACCACCTTGAGTTCGGGGTTGGCCAGCTTGAGGCCGGTGGCGAAGGGGATGGCGCGCCCGTGGGTGGTGTGGAAGGAATCCAGGTTCATGTAGCCGGCCACCCGGCCGGTGCAGCCGATCCCCGAGACGATGGCCACCTTGTCGAGATCGAGGCCACTTTCGGTGAGGGCGCGGGCGAAGCAGTTGACGGTGGTGCCGATGCCGCAGCCGGGGCACCAGATGTGGGGGATGCGGTCCTGCCGCAGGAACGGCATCACCGGGTTGTCGATGTCGGTGCCGAGCTGGAGCTGGTCAGCCCAGCGGTAGAGGTCGGTGCTCATCGGGCCGCCTCCAGGATCTTCTCGAGGATCACCTCGGGTTCGTGCACGGTACCGCCGGCGTGGGGGACCGAGTGAACCGGCACGCGCCCGGCCGCCGCGCGCTCCACTTCGAGGACCATCTGGCCCATGTTGAGTTCGGGGACGACAATGCCCTTGACCTGGCGGGCGACCTCGGCGATGCGGCGGGCGGGAAACGGCCAGGTGATGATCAACCTCATGTGGCCCACCTTCAGCCCCTGCTGGCGGGCCGCCTCGACCGCCGCCGCCGCCACCCGCGAGGTGATGCCGAAGGACACCACCACCACCTCGGCCCCTTCCACGCCGTCCTCCCTGATGTCCACCAGGGCGTCGGCGTGGCGGCGAATCTTGTCGTGGATGCGACGCACCAGCGCGCCGTGGGCGGTGGGGTTCATGGCCGGATAGCCGCGCTCGTCGTGGGTCAAGCCGGTGATGTGGATGCGGTAGCCGTCACCGGCCTTCACCATGTCGGGGACCAGATCCTCCCCCGTCTCGTAGGGGCGGTACTGACCGGGGGGCCTGGAGCTCCAGCGCCGCTCCACCACCTCGATCTCCTCCGCCGGGGGGATCTGCACCCGCTCGGTCATGTGGCCGACCACCTCGTCCATCATGAAGAACACCGGCACGCGGTAGATCTCGGCCAGGTTGAACGCCTTGACCATGAGGTCGAAACACTCCTGGGGGGAGTTGGGCGACAGGGCGATGGGCTCGTAGTCCCCGTGCGATCCCCACTTGACCTGCATCATGTCGGCCTGCCCCGGCAGCGTGGGCAGCCCGGTGGAGGGCCCGCCGCGCTGCACGTCCACGAACACGCACGGTGTCTCGGTGAACGCCGCCAGCCCCACGTGCTCCATCATCAGGGACAACCCCGGTCCGGAGGTCACGGTCATGACCTTCTTTCCGGCCCAGGCGGCGCCCTGAATGGCGATGGAGGAGGCGATCTCGTCCTCCATCTGGATGAAGACGCCGCCGACGGTGGGAATGCGCGCCGCGAAACGCTCCACGACTTCGGTGGACGGCGTGATCGGGTAGCCGGCGACGAATCGGCACCCGGCGGCGAGGGCGCCTTCACAGGCGGCGTGGTCGCCGTCTAAGAAGTGCACCCCAGTCAGAACACCCTTGGGATCCGCGTGCAAGGCTGCCTCCTCGAAGGGATAAGGTAGGAAACCGCGGCGCGCAGGGGCCCCTCACCCCTGCTGCACGTCGACAAAGCCGGCAGCCAGGAGGGCCTGCCGGCGCTTTTCCAGATCCTTGTAGCGCACACCGAAGATGGCAAAGTCCGGGCAGTAAAGGCCGCAGAGGTCGCAACCGGTGCAGTCCTCCGGCCGCGGCAGCACCGGGTAGTGGTACCCCTTCTTGTTGAAGTCGCGGGAGAACTCCAGACAGTGGGTGGGGCAGAAGTCGATGCAGAACGAGCACCCCTTGCAGATCTCCGGGCGCAGGAAAATCGTTCCTTTTCCCCTCTTGATCTCCTCCGCTGCGCTCACGCCGAAACCCCCCTTCCACGACACCATGTCATGCTACTTCACAAGCCCGGCGATGGCAAGCTGGCGGCCGAGTCAAGGGCGACGCTCGGAACAGCAAGATACGGGGGCGTCCGAGGGTGGCGCGCAAATGAGTGAACGCCCATTCACTTTTCTTGGCTGCTGTGGCAGAATCGGCCGAGGGACAGGAGGGAGGCGCAGATATGAGCCATTTCGCCACCGCGGGAACGTTCCTGGGGCTTTCTGGAACCGTGTGGTTCGTGCTGGCGACGCTGGTCGCGGTGGGGGCCGTGGCCTGGTCGCTGAACCGCAAGCTGAGGCTCGTGCTGGCCGGCAGGGGCGGGGTGGCGCTGGATCGCTGGGGGGAGCGCGTCAAGGGGCTCCTCGTCTACGCCATCGGGCAGAAGCGCATGTTCGCCGAGCCGCTGGCGGGGGTCATGCATGCCCTCATCTTCTGGGGTTTCCTGGTCTTCTCGGTACGCTCCATCTCCATGGTGGTGGAGGGCTTCACCGCCGGCTGGGAGTTGCCCTTCCTGCACACTCCCCTGGGGTTTGCCTACCTGCTCACCAAGGATGTCTTCGCCGTGCTGGTGCTGGCGGGAGTGGCGGTGGCCGCCTGGCGGCGAGCGGTCACCAAGCCGTCGCGGCTGGAGCTGTCCTGGGATGCCTGGGTGATTCTGGGCTTCATCGCCACCCTCATGGTGACCGACCTGCTGGCCGACGGGGCGCGCATCGCCGGCGGCTCCCCGGGGCCCTGGGCGTGGACGCCGGTCTCGGCGCTGGTGGGTGGGTGGCTGGCGGGGAGCGCCGCCGAGTCGCTGCGGACCGTCTACACGTCCTCGTGGTGGGTGCACCTCCTGGCGCTCTACGCCTTCGCCAACTACCTGCCCTACTCCAAACACTTCCACGTCTACACCTCGCTCCCCAACGTGCTGTTGCGGCCCCTGGAGTCACCCGGCCGGCTGGCCAAGATGGACCTGGAGAACATCGAAGACGGCGCCACCTTCGGCGCCGCCAGGGTGACCGACTTCACCTGGAAGCAGCTGCTCGACCTCTACACCTGCACCGAATGTGGGCGCTGCACCGTCGTCTGCCCCACCACCATCACCGGCAAGGCGCTCAAACCCAGAGACTTGACCATCGATCTGCGCGACCACCTGAACGCCTCCAGCGGGGAGATCCTCGGCGACCCCGGGGAGAAGCCGCGGGTGCCGTCCCGTGAGCTCCCGGGCGACGTGATCTCCGCCGACGTCATCTGGGACTGCACCACCTGCCGCTGGTGCGAGGAGGCGTGTCCGCTGTTCATCTCCTACGTGGACAAGATCGTCGAGATGCGGCGCAACTTCGTGCTGGACAAGGCCGACTTCCCGGAGGAGGCGAACATCGCCTTCCGCGGCATGGAGGTCAACGGCAACCCCTGGCAGCTGCCCCAGGAAACCCGCGGCGACTGGGCGCAGGGCCTGGACGTGCCCCTCGCCGCCGAGGGCGGGGAGTTCGAGTACCTCTTCTGGGTGGGGTGTGCTGGCTCCTACGACGATGCCGGCAAGCGCACCTCCCAGGCGCTGGCCCGGCTCCTCAAGGCCGCCGGGGTGTCCTTTGCCATCCTGGGGCCGGAGGAGACCTGCACCGGCGACTCGGCGCGGCGGCTGGGCAACGAGTACCTCTTCCAGATACTCGCCCAGGCCAACGTGGAGACCCTCAACAACTACAAGGTGAAAAAGATCGTCACCAACTGCCCGCACTGCCTCAATACCCTGGCCCACGAGTACCCCGACTTCGGCGGGCACTTCGAGGTGGTGCACGGCACCCAACTGGTGGCCTCCCTCCTCGCCCAGGGCCGGCTCACCCTCACCCAGGCGGCCAGGGTTCGCCAGCTCACCTTCCACGATCCCTGCTATCTGGGGCGCACCAACCGGGAGTTCGACGCGCCGCGGCGCATCCTCGCCGCCGTGCCGGGCCTGGAGCTCAAGGAGGCGCCTCTGTCGCGGGAGAGGGGGATGTGCTGTGGCGCCGGCGGCGGCCGCATGTGGCTGGAGGAGAAGCGCGGCGAGCGCATCAACCAGCGGCGGGTCAAGCAGCTGGGTGAGTCGGGGTGCACCGATGCGGCGGTGGCCTGCCCCTTCTGCCACGTGATGATCTCCAACGGCCAGCAGGAGCTGGGCCAGGAGGAGGCGAAGACCTTCGACGTGCTGGAGCTGGCCGCCCAGGCGCTGGCATCTGAACGGGATGAGGCGAAGGCCTGACCGGCGACGGGGGGTGGCGCGGCTGGGGGAACTCCTGGCCGCCGCCTGGCTCGTGCTCAAGGGGTACCGGATCGAGGCGCGCAACTGGCGCTGCCCCCAGGGGGAACTCGACATCGTCGCCCGGCGCGGGGAGCTGCTGGTCTTCGTGGAGGTCAAGACCCGCACCTCGAGGGCCGCCGGTTCACCCGAAGAGGCGGTCACCGCGGGCAAGCGCGCTCGCCTCGTACGGCTGGCGCAGCTGTACCTCGCCCGCCGCCGCGGCCCCAGCCCCGGGTGTCGCCTCGACGTGATCGCCGTGGACGCCACGCGGTTCCCCCCCCGGGTCCGTCACCTCGCCGGCGCCATCCGCGCCGACGAGCTGGTGTAACCGGGGTTGTAGGCCCGCCGCCCCCCACACCCCGGCGATCCCGTGCCCGTGTCCGTGCCCGTGATCGTGGCCGTGCCCGTAACCGTACCCGTGCCCGTGACCGTGTCCGTGTCGGTGTCCGTACCCCTGGGTGCGCGGGCCTCTGGCCCGCTCTCACGGTCGGTGCGGGCTTGCCACGCCCGGCCCGGTGACCCTGGCCGTGCCCGTGAAAGGGTCTCCCGGGCGGCGTGGCCTCGTGGTGTGTTGAAGTGGGCTACCTGGTATAGCCTTTTTCGCGATTCTCGCCGAATTCTGCTCGGTGGCGGGCCGACCCGCCGGCTCGTGAGGGTGTCCGTGTCCGTGCCGGTGCCCGTGACCGTGCCCGTGTCGGTGTCGCTCGGGCGGCGTGGCCTCGTGGTGTTCTCAAAGCGCGGGTAGCGCCCGGGGGCGGGCGCTGTCAAGGGCACGCCGCCCTGCGGGCGGTCGCCTGCGGCGACCCTGTGACAGCGCCCGCCCCGGGCGCTCTTGGAGCTCGCATGAACACCACTCGGACCACGCCGCCCCCGTCGACCCCGAACCGTTCCCTCACCGCCCACGAGCTGGCCCTCGAGGCCGCCGGCACCGCCGTCGCCCTGGCGCTCCAGCTGCCGGCCCCCCTCAGGTCGCTGGGGGATCAGCTCATCCGCTCCTCCTCCTCGGTGCCCGCGAATCTCGCCGAAGGGGCCGGACGGGCAGGGCGGGACCGCCTGCACCACTGGCGCGTCGCCTACGCGTCAGCGCTGGAGGCCGATAGCCACCTGCGCCTGTTGCTGGCGGCTGGTGCGGCGGACGCCGCCGCAGCGCAGCGCGCCATCGACCTCTTCGACCGCGTGCGAGCGCTGACCTGGAGGCTGATCCACCCCCGCCGGTGACGGGGGCCGTGCCGGTGGCCGAGACGGTCCCCTGGGTGCGCGGGCCTCTGGCCCGCTCTCAAGGTCGGTGCGGGCTTGCCACGGCCAGAGCGGTACCCGTGTCGGTGTCCGTGCCCGTGCCCGTGCCCGTGTCCGTGTCGGTGACCGTGTCAGCGGGGGTGAGTCATCCGCCACAGCATGGCCCGCACCTCGTCGAGCTGCGCCAGCACCCGGCGAGCGGCGGGGGCGTCAACGGCCCCGGCGTCGGCGAGGAGGGTGAGGTGCACCGCAAGCTCCCGGGCCGAGCCGTAGGCCACCCGCCAGTGGTACAGGCGGTCCTGACCGGAGCGACCCTGACCCTCGGCGAGGTTGGCGGGGATCGATGCCGCCGCGCGGATCACCTGCTCGGCGATGGGCCTCAAAGGGGGGCTTCACGGCTGCGGCGAGGGCGAGGGCCCCGGCGGCGGCCTCGAGGGCCCGGGCCTGGGCTGGTGGGAGAGGGCGAGGGGGTGTGGCTGGCATGGTTTCC
>JABRVY010000412.1:0-7314 GCA_039961755.1 Acidobacteriota bacterium
GTGTGACGCAGTACCATGCGCCGATGCGATTCGCCCGCTCCTTCGGTATCCTCCTCCACCCCACCTCCCTGCCCGGTCCCTTCGGCATTGGCGATGTCGGCCCGGCCGCCGTCGGCTACCTGGACTGGTTGCACGAGGCCGGCGCCCGGTGGTGGCAGGTGCTGCCCCTGAACCCGGCCGGGCCGGGGGCGTCCCCGTACTCCTCCACCTCAGCCTTTGCCGGCAACCCCCTGCTGGTCTCCCCGGAGCTGCTGGTGGAGGAGGGGCTGCTGAGCCGGCAGGAGGTCGCCCGGGTGGGGCGGGCAGAGGGTGAGCGGGTTGACTGGGAAGAGGTCGCGGTGTGGAAGGAGGAGCTCCTGGAACGCGCCTGGGCCGCCGCCGCCGACCCGACGCCTGCCGAGATGGAAGCCTTCGCCGAGGCGGAAGCGTTCTGGCTGGAGGACTACGCCACCTACGCCGCCCTGCGGCGGGCCCACGGCGAGCGCCCCTGGTGGCAGTGGCCGGCGCCCCTGGCGCGCTGCGATCGCCAGGCCGTGGCGGCGTGGCGATCCCAGCACGAGCGTCAGGTACGCCGGGTCATCTTCCGACAGTGGCTGTTCTTCCGGCAGTGGCAACGGCTGCGGGCCGAGGCGGCCCGGCGGGGCATCCGGTTCCTGGGTGACGCGCCGATCTTCGTTGCGCTGGACAGCGCCGACGTGTGGGCCAACCGCCACCTCTTCCGTCTGGACCACGAGGGGCGACCCGAGGTGGTGGCGGGGGTCCCCCCCGATTACTTTTCCGCCGACGGCCAGCTCTGGGGCAACCCCTTGTACGACTGGCAAAGGCTGGCCGAGCAGGGGTACCACTGGTGGATCCAGCGGCTGGCGGCCAACCTGCGACAGGTGGACGCCCTGCGGCTGGATCACTTCCGCGGCTTTGCGGCCTGCTGGGAAATCCCGGCGGGGGCGCCGACGGCCCGCCACGGGCGCTGGACGGCGGGACCCGGGCGGGCGCTGTTCGAGGCCCTGGCTGCAGCCCTGGGGCCCTTGCCCCTGGTGGCCGAGGATCTGGGCTTCATCACCGACGACGTGCGAGCCCTGCGCGATGAACTGGACCTGCCGGGCATGGCCATCCTGCAGTTCGCCTTCGAGCCCGGTGAGCGATCTGCCTTCCTGCCCTACCTCCACCGGCCCAACCTGGTCGTGTACACCGGCACCCACGACAACAACACGGTGCTCGGCTGGTACCGGGATGAGGCCTCCCCGGAAGTGCGGCGCTTCTTTCTGGAGTACGCCAACTCCGACGGGCGCGAGGCGCACTGGGACATGATCCGCCTGGCTTTCGCCTCGGTGGCGGACCTGGCCATCATCCCTCACCAGGACGTGGTGGGCCTGGGGTCGCAGGCGCGCATGAACACCCCCGGTGTGGCGGCCGGCAACTGGGGCTTTCGTCTGGGCCCCGGGGCGCTGGCGCCGGCGCTGGCGCAGCGCCTGCACCGCCTGGCCTGGGTCTACGGCCGCGCCGGGTAAGGAAGGCCTCGTCCGCAGCGTCAAGACAAAGACGGGCGAGGTGCTCCCTCGCCCGTCCCGGCTTCGTGGGGGAGACGTCTCCTCTTGATTACTCCTTGCCGCGCTTGCCCAGCTGCCGATCCAGGTAGTACAGCGCCCCCTTGCTGGCCTGGGTGTCCTGCATCTGCTTGATGATCGGCTCCAGGGTCGCCTCCTCCTCCACCTGCTCGTTGACGAACCACTGCAGGAAGGCAAAGGTGGCGTGGTCGTTCTCGGTCCGGGCGGCGTCGACGAGAGCGCCGATCCGCTGGGTGATGTGGCGCTCATGGGCGAGGGCGGCCTCGAAGGCGGCGAGGGGGCTGGCCCACTCCGCCTGCGGCTGCGACAGGGCGCCCAGGATCACCCGACCGCCGCGGTCGTTGAGGAACTCGTAGAACTTCCTGGCGTGGCCGTACTCCTCCTCCGCCTGGGTGCGCATCCAGTGGGCCATTCCCTTCATGTTCTGGGTTTCCAGGTACGCGGACATGGAGAGGTAAAGGTAGAACGAGAACATCTCCTCGTTCAGGTGATCGTTGAGAGCCTTCTCGAGCGTGGGGCTGATCATGGTGAATTCTCCTTTTTCTCCACAGGGTCGTCGCACGGGCGACCTCAGCAGTATAGACCGCGGTGGCGGCAGCGGTATTCCACCCCTGGCGCCGCCAGGCTAGCAGCAGCGGGAACGGCACGACAGGACCACCGGTACGGCCATGACGACCCCTGCGGCCCCAACCAGATTGAGGGTGGCGAACCCTCCTAGCGCGTACACCGGTCCCAGGAGGGCGGCGCCGAGGGCGATGGCCAGGTCGTAGGCGATGAAGTAGGCGCCCATGGTCGCCCCTCGTCGCTGCGGGGAGGTGCGGTCCACCGCCAGGGCCATCAGACCCGGGTAGGAGGCGCCGCCAATCCCCACCCCGATGAGAAGGGCCGAGGCGACCAAGCCGGCCCCTGCCGGCGCCACCCCCAGCAGCGCCGTGCCGGCGGCGCCCAGAAGCAGACCGGGGACGATCAACTTCCGGCGCCCCCAGCGGTCCGACAGTCGCCCGGCCACCGGTCGCGCCACCAGGACTGCAAGAGCGTACGAGGTGAAGAACGAGCCGGCGCGACCCGGTGCGGCGGCCAGCTCCAGGGGCAGGAATGCCACCAGGGCACCGTACGCCAGGCTGGAGAGGAACAGCGCCAGCGCCGGCAGCCCGGCCCCGCGGGGAAGGGACAAGCCCATGGTCGGCTCCGCCGCGGAAGCCCCGGGCAGCGAGCCCACCACCGGTGGGCGGAGCAGAACGAGGGTGAGGGCAGCCAGCCCCCCACCAGCAGCTGTGCAGGTGAACACGGCGGGAAAGCCTCCCCATCCCAGCAGGGCCTCTCCCAGGAGCGGGCCGACGGCCATGGCGGCGGTGGGGGCGAGCCCCCAGCTTCCCATCCCTTCGCCGCGCCGGGCCGCAGGAGTCAGGTCGGCCACCAGGGCGCCGATGGCGGTGGTCGCCAGCCCCCACCCCACCCCGTGCAGGAGTCGCACCGCCAGTAGCTCTCCCCACCCCCTGCAGAGCAGGTGGGCGCCGGCTCCCACGCTGTACAGCGCCAGGCCAGCCAGCAGCAGCGGCTGGCGCCGCGGGCCGTCGAGATAGCCGGCGGCAAGCAGACGGGTGACCATGGCGGCGAGGGCAAAGACGGTGATCACCCACCCCACCTGGGAGGTGTCGGCGCCCAGCCGCCGCCCCAGCACCGGCAGCGCCGGCAGAGCCGCATAGAACCCCACGAACAGCATCGCCGTGGCCACCACCAGCAGGGAAAACGAGGCGGTCCACAGGGCCGGGCGGAGCGCCGGGCCCTCGCTCATGGCCACAGCGCCGCCAGCAGCAGGTGAACCCCACCGGCCGCCGCGCCCGCGGCCAGGTCATCGGCGACGATCCCCCAGCCGCCGGGCAGTCGCTCCAGCCGCCGGATGGGCCAGGGCTTGGCAACGTCGAAGAGGCGAAAGAGCAGGAATGAGGCGGCGAGAACTCCGGGGGTGAGAGGGGCAGGGTGCGCCAGTACCCACATCGCCAGCGCCACCCACTGACCGGCGGTCTCGTCCAGCACCACCGCGCCGGGGTCGCCCTGGCCCCGCCGCGTCGCCTCGCGCCCGCACGCTGGCACCGCCACGGCGACCAGCAGGCACGCTCCCGCCAGGAGCGTCCAGGGCGCGAGCCCCCCGGTGAGGTGCCAGGCGCCGGCGAAGAGCACCACGCCGGCCACCGAACCCACCGTGGTGCCGGGGGCCGGTAGGAGGTCTCCGAGGCCGCCCACGGTGGCCAGGGCGCGAGCCAGGTTCATCTCCCTCGCTCTCCCAGAGCCGTCAGCAGGCGGCTCGCCAGCCCCCCGAACGACCCCGAGGACATGCACACCACCACGTCTCCCGGCTGCACCACCGCCAGCACGCTGGCCAGCGGGTCCCCGCCCTCCGGCACGGCCACGGCCTCGACGCCCCGCCGCTCCAGGGCTGTGACCAGTGCCTGGCGGTCCAGCGCCTCCCCCGGGGGCAGGCGGTGGCGATGAAACACCTCGGCAACCACTGCCACCTCGGCCTGGGCCAGCGCCTCCTCCCACTCGCGGGCGAACAGCGCGCGCCCGGCGGTGAGGGAGCGGGGCTCCAGCACCGCCACCAGGCGGCCGCCCGGGAACCGCTGCCGCGCTCCGGCGAGGGTGAGGCGCACGGCGGTGGGGTGATGGGCGAAATCGTCCACCACTCCCACCCCGCCGGCAGTGCCCAGCAGCTCCAGCCGCCGTCTCACCCCCGGGAAGGAGGCGGTCGCCTCGGCGATGGCCGGAGGTTCGAGGCCGGCCAGCAGGGCACAGGTACAGGCCGCCAGGAGGTTATCCAGGTTGTGGCGCCCCGAAAGCGGCACGGTGACGTCAAAGGAGCGCCCACGCCAGCTCAGGCTCGCCACCAGCCGCCCCTCCCGGTGCTCGTGGTGGAGGACACGGACGTCGGTGTCCGACTCTTCACCGTACCAGACCACCGAGGTAACTCCGTCCACCGCCCGCCGCGCTCTGGGATCGCCGGCGTTGGCAATGACCGTGCCTTGGAGCTCCAGGGTGCGTGCCACCCCGGCACGAAACGCTGCCACGATGGCATCCAGGTCGGGGTAGATGTCGCCGTGGTCGAACTCCACATTGTTGATCACGAAGAAGTGAGGGTAATAGTGGAGGAACTTGGGACCTCGGTCGAAAAACGCGGTGTTGTACTCGTCCCCCTCCACCACCGTCCAGCCGCCGCGGCCCAGCCGCCAGGGCCGACCGCCGCAGGGCACGCCACCCACCATCACCGTGGGATCCAGTCCACAGCGCTCGAAGATGTGGGCGGTGAGGGCGGTGGAGGTCGTCTTGCCGTGCGTGCCCGCGAGCACCACGGTGCGAGCGTCGCGACAGAAGTACTCGCCCAGCGCGGCCGCCTGGGAGGTGTAGGGCAGGCCGCGCCGCAGCACCTCTTCCACCTCCGGGTTGGTGCGGGGGAGGGCGTTGCCGATCACCACGCGGTCGATATCGATCGGAATGCTCGCCGGGTCGAACCCCACCCGCACCGCCACCGCGAGGGCGGCAAGAATTTCAGAGGTGGGCGGATACAGGGCAGTGTCGACTCCGGAGACGCGGAACCCGGCGTCGTGGGCCAGACCGGCGAGGGCGGCGGTGGCGGTGCCGCCAATGGGAAGGAGGTAAAGGTGGCAAGGTTCATGCATAGCAGTAGCGCGCTGACCGGCGCGGGGTGTACTCTAGCACCCGCTCCGCGTCTGACGGAGCGAAGTGGGAGGTGGCATCGTATGAGAAAGAGCACCGTGGCGTTTCTGGCGCTGGCGCTGGTGCCGGCGCTGTCGTTGGCCCAGGGGGCGGGCAAGCCCACCATGGATGTGGCCGCCAAGATCCTCGACTTCGGCGTCGTCACCAAGGGCGAGGTGATCAAGGCCGACTTCGAAATCCGCAACACCGGCTCGGCACCCCTGGAGATCACCCAGGTGCGACCCACCTGCGGCTGCACCGTCGCCAAGCATGACCGCGTGATTGCCCCGGGGGCCGTCGGCAAGATCCACGCGGAGGTGGACACGGCATCCTTTTCCGGTCCCAACTCCAAGGCCATCCTGGTGTTCACCAATGATCCCGACAACCCCCAGGTCAACCTGATCGTCAAGTTCGACTCGCGGTCCTTCGTGGAGGTGTTCCCCAAGCCGCTGATCTCCCTCAACGTGCTGCAGGGTGAGCCAGCCTCCGACAAGGTGGTGCTCGCCACCGCTGACGGCTCGCCGCTGCGCATCACCGGCGCCGACACCGGCGGTGGTCCGTTCAAGATCACCTACCGGGAGCTGCCGGAGAAGGAGCGGATTGCCAACCTGAAGGGGCCGCAGTGGGAGGTGACCGTCACCGTCCCCGCCGACGCTCCCCAGGGGATGCTCAACCAGAAGATCACTTTGAAGACCTCCAACCCCAAGGCACCCGAGGTCTCCGTGTCGGTGAGCGGTATCGTCCGCCCGATCATCCAGGTGGTGCCGGGCGAGATCAACTTCGGGACCGTGCAGGCGACTGCGCCCATAGGGCGCAACGTGGTGCTCATCTCCAACCGCCAGGATGCCAAGCTGGAACTCACCTCCGTGGAGGTGGACAACAAGGCGTTCTCCACCGAGGTGATCCCCCTCACCGCCGGGCAGCGGTACCAGGTGGCGGTGACCCTGGGGGCCGGAGCGACCAAGGGGACGCACCGCACCACGCTGCGCATCGCCACCAACGATCCGACCCGGCCCCGCATCGAGGTGCCGGTGCTCGCCGTGGTGCAATAGCTTCGTCACCGTGCCTCAATGCCCTCGGCCCGGCCGCCTGGTCGGGCCGCTGTTTTTTCCACGACGCCGAATGCTGCTGCGCTGAGTAGTTCGCTCGCTGACCCGCGGGTCGCGCCGCACGTTGCGAGGGTGGCTTCTGTCCCCCCCGAGGGGATGCCAACAGCGAGGTGGTGGCTTGGTTGGGGTCGCGAGACGGCTGCGAATGAGGCCTGGCGAAACACGCTTGCTGGTGAGCACGCCAGGCGCCCGGCCGGTACCTTGTCTTGCGCCTCGGACGAGAGTAGGATTACCGGGACAAGAGACGCCGGGGTGGTGCAGCCTGCCAAAAGGGCAGGCGAGGGAAGCCGGTGGAAAGCCGGCGCGGCCCCCGCCACTGTAACCGGGGACGGACCCCTCACTGGAGCCACTGGCCGTGGAGGCGGCTGGGAAGGCGAGGGGATCCGGAGGATCCGGGAGCCAGGAGACCTGCCACTCCGGAAGAAGGAACGGGAGGTTCCGATGCGAGTGCTGGTCCCCTTGGTGTTCTCGGCGGCCCTGGCCGCTCCCCCATCAACCGCGCAACAGGCGCAGTTTCAGGACACGGTGGTGGTCACCGCCACCGGCGAGGAGGCCCCCCTCGCCGAGGTGAGCGCCGCCAGCACGGTGTTCGACCGGGAGGAGATGGACGCCTACGGCGGTGTCACCGTGCACGAGCTGCTCCGCCGGGTGCCGGGCGCCACCCTGCTGCGCTCGGGGCTGGACGGGGGCGTGGCCTCGCTGTTCGTGCGCGGCGCGGGGTCCAATCAAACCCTGGTGTTGCTGGATGGGGTGCGGCTCAATTCGGGCTACTTCGGCGGCTACGACTGGAGCCTGCCCCTCACCGCCGGCCTCGAGCGGGTGGAGGTGGTGCGCGGCCCCTTTTCGGCCCTGCACGGGGCCGATGCCCTCGGCGGGGTGGTGCAGCTGGTCCCGGCCCGGGGCGGGCGCGAGGAGCTGCGCCTGCTGGG
>JABRVY010000413.1:0-2022 GCA_039961755.1 Acidobacteriota bacterium
CCCCAACCCCTGGAAGGTGTAGGGGCTGGTGCGGGGCTTGAAGGCTCCGCCCCGCAGGACGACCCCGCCGGTGGAACGGACCAGGCGGGCGGCGGCCTCGATCTGGGTCGCCGACTCCACCGCGCAGGGGCCAGCCATGACGACGAAGGTGCCCGGCGCTCCCACCTCCACGTTGCCCACCCTGATGACGGTGCGCTCGGGGTAGCGGGAGAGGGAGCCGAGAGGAGCGGTTGCGTTGGCCCTCACCTGGCAGGTGGTGCGAGGTGGCGAGGGCTCGGGGGGTGGCGTCGCCGGGTGGGGCTGCACCCCCCCATCCACACTCGCTCCCCCGGGGAACAGCGAGCGGGGGTAGCAACCCAGTATCCGGACCACGCGGGCGTGCCCGCGCGCCTCGTCCAGCGCCGCCGCCAGGTCGGGGTCGGCCAGGTCTCCCTCCAGATCGATGAAAAAGGCGTACTGCCAGGGGATGCCGCGGATGGGGCGGGACTCCAGGCGGGTCAGGTTGAAGCCGCGGGAGGCGAAGGTGTGCAGGACCTCCACCAGCGCGCCCCGGCGATGGTCGGTGACCAGCAGCAGCGAGGTGCAGGGAGGGCCTTCGCCGCAGCCCTGGCGGGGGTGACGGCCGATCACCCAGAAGCGGGTGAAGTTCTCCCGATGGTCGGCGATGTCGGTGGCGATCACGGCGAGGTTGCGCAGCTCCGCCGCCTCCCGGGAGGCAACGGCGACGTGTTCGGGCACCCCGTCGAGGCGCACCCGGTCCACGGCCTCGGCGGTGTCCACCCAGGCTCGGCACTGGGCGCCCGGCAGGGAACGCAAGAAACGCGAGCACTGGGCGAGGGCGACGGGGTGGGAGAGCACCAGTCGGATGCGCTCCAGCGGCAGGGGGGCGAGGGCGACGAGGCAGTGTTCGATCCGCACCACTTCCTCCCCCACCACGTGGAGGTCTCGCCCGGCGAGCTCGTCCAGGACCTCGTGGATGCTTCCCACCAGGGTGTTCTCCACCGGCACCACCGCGTGCTCCACCGAGCCCGTGGCCACCGCCTGGAGGGTTTCGGCAAAGGTGGCAAAACCGATGGGCTCCAGCTGGCCGCCGAAGTGAGTCCGGGCGGCGATCCAGGAGAAGGCGCCGGCGGCTCCCTGGTAGGCGACCCGCGGCGCAGCCCCTGACTCGGTTCCGCAACGAGCCTGCCACTGGCGAGAGACGGCCATCACCTCCCGCAGCACCCGTTGCGCCGCCTCGGGGGTGAGACCCCTGGCCATGGCCCGCTGCGCCGCCGCGGCCAGGACCTGGCGCTCCCTCTCCGGGTCGAGAACGGCCCGGCCCAGGGCGGCCTTGACCCGGGCGATGCGGCGGACCCGGTCCATGCGCTGCGCCAGAGCCTCGATGAGAGCCTCGTCAGCCCGATCAATGTCCCGGCGAAGGCGAGTGAGCCGTTTCATGCCACCTCCCAAGAAACAACGAAGCCCGCTGGTCTGACCAGCGGGCTCGGTAGTGCGCAACAGTGAAGTCTCAGTTCACTGGCACGACCCCTCGCCCGCTCCCCGTGCGGAAAGCGGGCATGCTGAAGAACCCGAAGAAGACCACCGTGTACATGCAAGTTCAGCATAGCATGAAAACGCGGTGCCGCCCCGAAGTTGCGGTCAGCGAGGGAGGGGCGACCGGTGACGAGGCGGTCGCATCGAAGACAGCCGGGGCACAGATCACGACGCTGCTGGCTGGAAAGGAAAGGAAGAGGCTGAGGGGGTCGCCCGCCCCCCGCCGACACGGCCACCGATACCGGTCACGGACACGGACACGGACACGGACACTGCCTCGGACGCGGGCACGGACACGGACTCTGTCAGTGTCCGTGTCGGTGCCAGTGCCAGTCGCAGTCCCTGTGTCTGTGCCGGTGCCGGTGTCAGTGTCCGCGGGGGGCGGGCCGGTTTCCTCCCGTTCGTTCTCTCGGAATGCCGATAGCCGCCGGGTCGGGCGGCGTCAAGGGCAAGCCGCCCTGCGGGCGGTCGCCTGCGGCGCCCCTT
>JABRVY010000414.1:0-1261 GCA_039961755.1 Acidobacteriota bacterium
AGTTTCCCCTCGCCGCTGCAGCGACCGGGAGCGACCCGGCGGACAACGTGCGCCGGGTGGTGGCCGTCCTGGGCGGGATGGGGCGCTTCGTGCGGGCCGGGGAGTCCGTCCTCATCAAGCCCAACGTGGGGTGGGACCGCATCCCGGAGCAGGCGGCCAACACCGATCCCCAGGTGGTGGCGGAGCTGGTGCGCCTGTGCCGCGCCGCCGGGGCCCGCCGGGTGGTGGTCACCGACATCTCGTGCAACGACCCACGGCGCTGCTTTGCCCGCTCGGGGATCGCCGCCGCCGCCGGGGCGGCGGGGGCCGAGGTGATCGAGTCACACCGCCTGAAGCTGGTGCCCGCCGCCCTCACCGGGCTGGCGGCGGGCCTCGAGGTCATCGAGGAGTTGCTCAAGGCCGACCGGGTTATCAACGTGCCGGTGGTCAAGCACCACTCCCTCTCCCGGGTGACGCTGGGGATGAAGAACTGGTACGGAGTCGTGGGTGAGGGACGCAACCGGCTGCACCAGGCCATCGACCGGTCCATCGCCGAGCTGGGGGCGGCCTTCCGCCCCACCCTCACGGTGATGGACGCCACCCGCCTGCTGGTGCGCAACGGGCCCCAGGGGGGCAGCCTCGGCGACGTGCGGGCCGGCAACGCCGTGGCCGCCGGTACCGATCCGGTGCTATGCGACGCCTGGGGGGCGGCGCAGCTGGGGCACGCCCCGGACAGCCTGCCCTTCATCCAGCTGGCCCAGCAGCGGGGCCTGGGGCGGGCTGACCTGAAGGCGATCCGCCAGGTATGAGCTGGACCCGCCGTATCCGTGTGGTCTATCAGGCCTTTTTCCTGGTGCTCTTCCTGTGGCTGCTGGCGCGCCTGGCCGCCGGCGACCCCCGCGATCTCCCCTTCACTGCTTTTTTCCATCTCGACCCCCTGGCGGCGGTGGGGGTGACCGGGGCCGCTGGCACCCTCCCCGGACCCCTCATCTGGGGGGTGGCCCTCATTGTCCTCACCATCCTCTTCGGGCGGGTGTTCTGCGGCTGGGTGTGCCCCCTGGGGACGCTGCAGCACCTGGTCAGCCGCCTGCTCTCCCCCCGCTCCCGACGGGAGAGCCTGCGGGTCAACCGGTACCGGCGCTGGTACGCCCTCAAGACCTACATCCTGGTGGCGCTGCTGGTGGGGGCGGCGGCGGCATCACTGCAGACGGGGCTTCTGGATCCGCTGTCGCTGCTGGCCCGGGGGCTGGCCTCCGGGCCAGCAGCGACAGCGGATCCAGAA
>JABRVY010000415.1:0-8694 GCA_039961755.1 Acidobacteriota bacterium
TCGCCAACGTCTACGCCGAGTTCCTGGCGGCAGGAGGGGCGCAGGTGGTTTTCGACGCGGCCACCCCGTGAGCGCCCGCCGCAGGGTGGCCGCGTCGAAAACCACCTGCGCCCCTCCTGCCGCCAGGAACTCGGCGTAGACGTTGGCGAAGTTGCGTACGTGGGGGCCGGTAAGAACGGGCAGCCCGAAGCGGGCCGGCTCGATGGGGTTGTGGCCGCCGGTGGGGACCAGCGAACCGCCGATGAAGGCGACGCTCCCCAGCTCGTACAGGGCAGCCAGCTCGCCGACGGTGTCCAGGACGACCACGTCGACGTGGTCGGGAGCGCTCTCCAGCTGGGTGCGGCGCACCGCCGGGATGCCGCGGGCGGTCAGCAGCGCGCACACGTCGTTGCCACGCTCCGGGTGGCGGGGGGCGAGCAGGAGGAACGGCCGGCGGGTGACCTCGATCCCCTGCCAGGCGTCCAGCAGCAGTTCTTCCTCACCTGTCATGGTGGAGCCGGCCACCAGCACCGGGCGGCCGGCGGCCAGACGATGAATGTCCCGGCCTACGGTCGGGGGCGAGGCGAGCGGTGCGGCGTCGAACTTGATGTTACCGGTGACCTGGATGCGGTCGCCGGGAATGCCCAGGGCGGCGAAGCGCTGCGCCTCCACCTCGCCCTGGGCCAGCACCAGCGACACCGGTGCGAGCAGCGGCGCCAGCAGCGCACGGATCGCCTGATAGCGCGGAAAGGAACGATCCGAAATGCGGGCGTTGGCGATCGCCACCGGTACCCCCCGCCGCCCGCATTCGGCCAGCAACTCGGGCCAGAGCTCGGTCTCGACCAGCACCAGCAGACGCGGCCGGAGGTGGTCGGCGAAGCGGCGCACCGGGCGGGGCAAGTCGATGGGGAAGGGCAGGATGGCATCGGCCAGCTGCGGCCCGGCGGCCAGGCGTAAGCCGGTGGCGGTGGTGGAGGTCAGCACCGCTGGCAGCCCCGGACGCCGTCGTCGCATTTCCCTGAGGAGCTGCTTCGCCACCGCCACCTCCCCCACCGACACCGCCTGCACCCACACGCTGCCCCGGGGCACCGGGGGGAGGCCGCGGCCCAGACGCTCCCCCACGCGCATCGGCGGGCGCCCCCGCCGCCGGTTGCGCCACACCAGCCACGGCGCGGCCAACGGCAGAGCGAGGCTGAACAGGGCGCGGTAGAGCAGCAGGGGGAGAGGCGGCACCGGGGGAGTGTATCGCGGGATGGTGGGAATGCGTGAAGGTGACCCAGCACCGGGGGCGCGAACCCGTGTCCGTGGCCGCGGCGGTGTCGGTGTGCCCCCGGGAGGGAGCGGGAAAGCCGAGCCTTCACGCGTTCCCCGGCACATCCCATGCGGGGCGGGAGCGTGCCTCCGCCCGCACGGGAGTGACTACAAGCACCGCCGGCCCAGGGGCTTGTTGTCCAGGGTGGTGTCGTGGGAGATCTTGGGCTCCCACAGGAACTCCTGCGTTTCCGGGCTCCACAGGAAGGTCCACCAGTACTTGCGGTGGGACAGGCGGGTCTTGGCGTAGCGGTAGTCGTCCCAGCCGTCGCCGTTGACGTCTTCCACGATCCAGTTGGACCTGTCGCGCAGGTCGGCGCCGGAGGTCTCGAAGCGCTCCGAGAAGGCGGCGCGACCCGTGGCTGTTCGGGTGGAAGTGGAGTACACCGTGCCCTCGTGTACCCACGACTCGATCACCGTGTCTCCGATGTGCTGCCGGGAGGGAGTGGACTTTTCCAGGCGGATCTCGAAGTGTCGCCCCTGGGCCACCAGCTCTCCCGTTGGGGCCTGGGGCTTCTTGCCCTTTTGTGCCCAGCCCGGCGCAGCCGTCAACATGAGGAACGCGACCAGCGGAGCCTTCATGCGCTGTCTCCCTTCGCCGGGGACAACGCCGGCGTGCGCTGCGGATAATCCCGGTCCCCTGCTCGTGAGGGCGGCCTCCACCTGGGAGCGCGCGTTTCTGGCGCGGACCCCCGGCAGCGGGAGCGCGCCAGCTCCCATCCCGTTGCTGTTGCCGTCCAGGGGTAGCCCCAGAGCGCCCGGGATCCTCCCGCTCGCCAGTGCCAGACCCAGCTAGCCAGTGGAAGGTCCTGCGAGTGTCCTCTTTTTGCATCACCCATGTGGGTGATGACACCGCCGCAAGGGCCGTGGTATCCGACCCTCAAGATCTGGGGGCTGCAGCTTTGGGAGGCCACCCGGCGCGGATTGGAGCCGGAAGTGGGGACTCGCTGGATGTCTTGGCGCTATCGACCACATCGTCGAGCGAGCGAACCGCGGCTGCTGGCGACCACAGGATGCGCCGAAAAGGACCGTCTACCGCTCGCCGCGAACCGGTTCGCGGCCGTATGGAAGGGTGTCTTCGAGGTGAACTTAGCGTTGGGAGGAGGTCATGCCAACCATCACCAAGGTAGGGCAGCGCTTCGCACAGGTGTTCGCTGGCAGCCAGCACCACCGAATGACAGTAGATTTTGACCAGAACGGCAGATTGGTCGTCTTTTCCGATTGTCATCGCGGGATCTGTGACCAGGCCGACGACTTCCAGCGCTGCCGTGGAAGTTACTATTCCGCACTGAAGCACTACGCCGACAATAACTTTCAGGTGATCCTCCTGGGCGACATCGAAGAGCTTTGGGAAATCAAGGGCAGGAAACGGGCCGGCATCTTCTCCAGCTATCCTGAGATTTATGATCTCGAACGTGCCTTGAATCAGGAAAACCGGCTGGTGCGGGTGGTCGGCAACCACGATTTCGGTTGGTGGGCATCCCCCGGTCCGCTTGTCGAAGTTCTCGGGCCAATCACGGTCCACGAGTCGGTTCTGGTGGATGTGTGCTCCAACGGTAGTAGAGCGGGACAGATGTTCCTCCTGCACGGTCATCAGGGCGACTTCTGGATTGAAGACATGAGGACTATCAGCGAGCCCATGGTGCGGAATGTCTGGGCCCGAATCCAACGCGCCAGCGATGTCCGATCCACCCGATGGGAAGGGGACCTTTTCGAACTGCGAGGTGCCCGCGACCGCAGCGTCTACTACGAGTGGGCGGTGACCCAGGAGCGGGTCGTCACCATCACCGGCCACACCCACAAGGCGGTCTTGCCAGAGTCGAGAAATCTTGCCGAAGAGCGCTTTGCTCGGCGCCTGGCAGCCAAGCTTTCCGCCCGTGCCAGCTCGTTCTCGAGCAGCCGCGACGCGCAATCGAATTTCAGCGCCCTGGCAAAGCTCTGGCGGGATCGGATTACTCGCGCGGAGCTTCAAGAAGGTGGCTTCCGCAGCGCCCTGCTGAACTGCGGGTGCTGTTGCTTCGACACCGGCTTCGTCACTTCGCTGGAGGTGGTCGACGGCGAGGTAGCCCTCGCCACCTGGACGGGCGGCGAGGCGCCGACGTGGCGCCGGGCGCGACCGCTCGCGCCGCTGTTTGCGGAGCTTTGCGCCGCCCTGCCCCTCAATTTTGCGTCAGCAACTGCAATCGACGATGAGAACCTGGGGGCCGTCGGGTGATGCAGGTGGCGGCCGGGCCCTGGCAAGAGGTTGGCAGGAGGCGAGGATGATCGTTGAGGCAAACAGTGTTGTCAGCTCTCTCCTGGCTTTTGCAGCGTATCTGCTCGGTCTGTCGGTGCTGGTTCAGGTGCTTCAGGAGTTCATCAAGTTCTTGTGTAGCACGAAAGCGGCCGTCTATCAGCGGGTCATCCGCGATGCGGTCGGCCCTCTCTGGAGCCTGGTGGAGCGTTCGCACGGCGCGGTTCGGCTCCATGTTCGCGGTCCCTCGCAGTTCATTCGGCTCGGACCACGAGGCAAACTCCTGCCCCTCGACCTACCATCCTTGACGGACACGCTGGAGGGTGCGGCGCCGACATGGGTGCAGCGCACCCTGGCGCGCCTGCGCGAGGAGACAGTGTTTCAACGAACTTTCCCCGGCCAGTGGTCGCCCAGCTGGTCGCGGTTTCTTGAGGAACTGGCCGAAGTGCCGAAAGGCTCTGCGGGCTACTGGACCGCCCAGGACATCCTGAGATTTCTCGGGACCAACGGCCAGCCGCAGGAAAGCAGCAGCGCTTCATCCCCCGCGCTCTCGGCAGAGCAACTGGTGGGGAGGTTTCGAGCTGCCTTTCTGCCTGACGTGGTCGCCGTGGAGGCGGCGTATCCGCAGCTGGTGAACAACTTCGAGTACTCCTACCGACGGCGAAATCTGCTGATGTCGTTTCTCCTCGGGTGGTTCGTAGCGGTCGCGCTTTCACTGCCTGTGGACCGGATCTGGCAGAGGGCCACCGAGCTGACGCCAGCGCAAGCCATCGCCCTTGCCTCTGAATTGCGGCAGCTTGCTGCCGCGGCCGCTCCCTCAGAAGCCGCGAGTGCGGCGAATCGAGAAACCAATGGCTCCAGGGCCGCAACGCCGGAGGGTGACGTCGACCAACCGACGGCATCCGCACCTCGAGCAGGGCGGTCGGGCTCGTCTCAGGTAGCGCCGCCAGCGACCCCCGCAGCGTCGCCCCCGGGCGTTGACTGCGCCGCTCTCACCGCCGCGGTGGAAACCCTCGACCGGTCTCTCCAGGCGATGGCCGGTGCCGAGAGACGACCCGCAGGAAGAAGGATACAGTTCTTCGCCCAGTGGAAGGAGTCTTGGCGGAGCGGAATCCCCGACTTTCTCGCCTTTCTCCCAGGTTATCTGATCACCGCTGTGCTGCTCAGTTTCGGTGCCCCATTCTGGAACGACGCCATCGGCATTCTCAGCAAATTCCAAGGTGGGACGAAGTCGCAGCGGCGGACTGCCGAGGAGTAGCGGTCATGTCGTTGGCCTTCACCTGGCTCCCGTCGTCGGTCGATCGCGGCCCCCGTTTCTGGTTGAGGCCCGCCAACTGGCTCGCCGCCCGCCGCAAGTTCCGCTGTGATCACTCCCTGGCCTGGCGCCGTTCCTTTCGGGCCGGTTTGCCTTCGGCCTGGGGGGGCACGACGACTCAGGAGGCGACGACCTACTCGGTACAGCTCTCGCTGCTTGCCAGTAAGCCACGCGGTCAGGCGGTCCGATTTCTCATCGTCGGTGACACCGGCGAGGGGGATTACTCCCAGTACGCCACGCTCCCGGTCGTTCGCAGCCTCGAGCCAGATTTCATGATCATCAACGGCGACGTTGCCTACCCGGCTGGCCGGGAAGAGGATTTCCTCCACGGCTTTTTCGAGCCCTACCGTGACCTGGGCATCCCCATCTGGGCGGTTCCTGGCAACCACGAGTACTACTCTCGCGGCAAGGGCAGAGAGTTCTTTCACTACTTCTGCAGTCGCAGCTCGACCCCGCTGTGGGAGACCTACGGGTTGCGGTTCATTCCCCAGCCCGGAACCTTCTGGGAGCTGCGGGATGCTGGCCTTGGTGTGGCCGTCATTGGTGTCGACACCGGCATGGCAGGAAATATGGACGGCAACACCCCTCAGGGCGAAGACCGGGAACAGCATGAATGGCTGCTCGACAGGCTGCACCTGGCCCAGAGTGAGCGGCTAAAAGTCATTCTTCTCTTTCACATCCCAACTTTGACGGGAGGTCGGCACAAGGGTCGGAAGGGGCGGGCCAGGGGGGTTCAGATGCAGGCGTCGCCTGGTCAGGGGCGGGGAGCGCCCGCTCTCACGACCCTCCACCGCCTCATCGCCGCCTTCTCCTGTGTTCGACTGGTGGTTGCGGCCCACGACCACAACTACCAGGGCTACACTCCGGCCGTCTTTGCCCAGTACCTGGAAGAACAGTACGGCGTTCGGCCTGCATCTCAAGCGCCTTTTTACGTGGTCTGCGGCGGTGGCGGTGCCTATCCCCAGCGGCCAGCCGGCAGCCAGAGTCCCTACGCAGGCGTGCATTTTCCCGATCGGGAACAGTGGCGAGGGTACGCCGGCCTGTTCATGGGTTCGAAAAATGCCCTGGTCTCGAGGGTGGCTGCGGAGTTGGCCGATGCCGATGACGGACGTTTCTTGAGCATGCTGCTGGTGGACTGTCAGCCAGGGCCCCCGCCCTCCACCACCGTCACGCCAGTGTGGGTCGACGACATTCGGGAGGTGCTGTGCGATCCGGCGCTGCCGGGGGGCTCGTGTGGCGTGATTGACCTTCAGGCGAGCGAGACGCGGGTCCCGCAAGCCATGCTCGCCCGTTGTCTGCACGTTGCTGGTCAGATGGTGCTGTGATGGAGTCCGGAATGGGAGCGCCAACACCGCGGGTGATTGATGTTCACTTTCACGTGGGCCTTTTGGGTGACAGCTGGCCGCAGCTGGGCTGGTTGTCACCACAACTGCGCGGAGACTTTGCCTACAAGGTTTTTCTCGCCTACGCTCGGATCCACGAGGACGATGCCTGTGACCGCGTTCTCAGGCAGGCAACTTTGAGGGTGCTCGACTCCTGTGGCAAGGTGGAGCGAGTGGTCTGTCTGGCGCTGGACAAGGCCCACGATGCGGCGGGCAGACCCCTGGATGACTGCACCCACATGTGGGTTTCCAACGACTACGTCATGGAGTTGCAGCGTGAGCTGCCCGACCGCGTCTTGCTGGGGGCCTCGGTCCACCCCTTTCGGCAGGATTTCGAGGATGAGGTCAAGCGTTGCGTGGAGCGGGGCGCTGTGCTGATCAAGTGGCTTCCCTCCGCGCAGCGCATCGACCTGGCCGACGAGCGCATCCCTGGTCGGCTCAAGTTTCTCGCCACCGCCCGCGCTGGCCGTCCGTTGCCGGTGTTGCTCCACTGTGGTCCGGAGTATGCCGTCCCGCCGAGCGAGGAGCGGCTGTCGACATTGGACTTCCTCTCCTGGGCCCGTCGAGAGGAGCTGGCAAACCGCCTTCGCGGCCAGCGTCGGAAGGCGGTGCCCGAGGTCGAACAACGGCGCCGCAACCTCGAGACCGGCCTCAGAGAGGGTGCAACTGTGATCTTCGCCCATTGTGGTCTTCCCTATTTTGCCAGAGGCTGGCTCGGCCGCCTCTTCGAGCACTCGGATTACAAGGTCGTCGCGGACTTCCTCCGGCGTTACCCTGTCCGCGAGTGCGGACGAGGTTCCTGCTTCGCCGATGTTTCGGCGTGCTGTACCCCCTTTCGCCGGCCCATGTTCCGCGACATCGCGGCCCTGCCGGCCGACGCGGTGCTCTTTGGCAGCGACTTTCCCACGCCAGTGTTCGAGCTGTCTGCTGATCCCGCAGAGAACCTGGAGGATCTCAAGGCCGTCCTGGCCGGCCGGCCCAAGCGGGTGATCATTCCCGAGGGCAACCTGGTCGATGTGAATTTCCGCGAGCTCTTTCTGAGCTTTCCCGGCCACCCGATGTTCACCAATTTTTCCCGGTTCTTGCTGTAATTCTCGGTCCGGGCGAGCAATGACCTGCCCTCGGCAACTCCCCGTTGTTCCCGTGGCATCTCGGTGGATTCGTGATATCGCGGCAATTCTTGCCAGCGGGGGCGGTGCAGGGAGCCCGAACCGTAGGCGCCGTTCGGCCGCGGGACGCCGCGTCGCGTTCGGGTACGCGTGCGGCGCCGAGCAGTGTAGGTGAAGGCGCTCCGGCCCCTTCACCAGCGACGGCGCTCCGGTGCCCGGGGAGAGCCTCATCACCGTCAGCTGCAGCGCGCGCTAGCCGCGCTCGTCGGCGGACGGGCCGTAGATCGACGGTACCGGCACCTCCAACAGGCGCAGGTAAACGGTGAGCTGGCCGCGGTGGTGCACCAGGTGGTTGAAGATCATGAAGCGCAGGGCCACCGCGCGCGGCAGCTCGAAGGCCACTTGGCCGCCACTGACCAGTCGCCACGGCGCCAGAAGCGACGAGGGGGATGCAGTCTCCAGCGCCTGTCGCAACGCCCCGACCGCGCTGTCGAGACGGCCCAGCAGATCGGCGGCGGAGGCCGCCCGCTTCGGCTGATAGCTGGCGGGGTCAAAGACGAGTTCTTCCCGGGTCATCACCGCCGTCCCCCAGCCGACGATCTCGGTGAGATGTACCCCCAGATCGCCCAGGCTGAAGGACCTGGGGTGGGGCTTGAAATCCAGGGCGTGGTCGGGGATGCGTTGGAGGACGCGGCGGGTAGTGGAGATCTCGTGGTCCAGCTCGGCAAGCAGGGGCTGCAAGGGGTCCATGATGGTATCTCCGAACAGAGAGAACCCTGGCCCAGCTGCACCGATTCCCTCAGCACGCGAAATTCCTGGCGTACACTGGTAAGGCCATGGGCGCCTGGCCCTTGCGCTACGAGGAGCCGCTGTTCCGGCCGCCGTCGGAGGCGGGCTCGTTGATCCTCCAGGTGACCGTGGGCTGTTCCTGGAACCGCTGCACTTTCTGCGGCATGTACCGCGGCAAGAGTTTTCGGGTGCGACCCCTTGCCGAGGTGGAGGGCGAAATCGCCGCGGTGGCGCGGCTGGGGTGGGCGCCGCAGCGGGTGTTCCTCGCCGACGGGGACGCCTTGGCGGCTCCCGAGGAGTTTCTCGCCGGGGTGCTGGAAGCCATCCGCGCCCACCTGCCGGGGGTGCAGCGGGTGGGGGTCTACGGCGACTCCCGCGCCATCCTGCGCCTGGGCGCTGCCGGGCTTGTCCGGCTGAAGGATCTCGGGCTGGGCATCATTTACTTCGGGGTGGAGAGCGGCGATGACCTCACCTTGCGGGCGGTGCGCAAGGGGGCCACGGCGGCGCGCCAGCTCCAGGCGTGCCGGGCGGTGACGGAAGCGGGGGTGAAGCTTTCGGTCATGGTGCTGCTGGGGT
>JABRVY010000416.1:0-2298 GCA_039961755.1 Acidobacteriota bacterium
GCGTGAGGGTGGGCCGCAGTGGGAAGGGCGGCCTCGTCCGCCCGGCGGCCGGCCAGCCCGAGCGCCGCCATCAGGTAGTGGGCAGACGATAAGGTGGCGCCGGGCCTCCCGCGCTGCGGTCACGGACACGGACACCGACACTGTCACGGCCACGGTCACCGACACGGTCACGGACACCGACACGGGTACCCTTCTGGCCGTGGCAAGCCCGCACCGACCGTGAGAGCGGGCCAGAGGCCCGCGCACCCAGGGGCACGGTCACGGACACGGACACGGACACCGTCACGGTCTCGGAGACGGTCACGGAGATGGTCACGGACAGCGTGGCTGGTTTCGGGTTCCTGGGGGTTGTCTCCCCTTCGGCCGGCGGATGGCGGGCAGGATGACGACGCCGGCGGCCGGGCGGGCCGGGCGCACCTACAATGGGCGAGTGTCCAAACGCCGGCTGGGAATCCTGTGCCTCGTACTGGCTGCGAGCGCAGGCGTGGCCAGCGCCAGCCCCGGGGAGGGGCTGGGCCGGCCGCGGGTGTGTCTGGTGCTCTCCGGCGGGGGCGCTCTGGGCATCGCCCACGTGGGGGTGCTGGAGGTGCTCGAGGAGCTGCGCGTGCCGGTGGACTGCGTCGCCGGCACCAGCATGGGCGCCATCGTGGGGGGGCTGTACGCCGCCGGCTACTCCCCCGCCGAGCTGCGCGAGCTGGCCCTCACGACGCCGTGGTCGCGCCTTCTGGCCGACACCCCCGAGCGGCGGCGCCTGCCCTTCCGGCGCAAGGTGGACGACCTCACCTATTTGACCCGTTGGGAGTTCGGCTTTCGCGGCGGGAAGCTGCGTTTCCCTTCGGGGCTGGTGGCCGGCCATCGCCTGGGGGCGCTGCTCAACGTGCTGACGGTGGGGGCGGTGGATATCCGGGACTTCGACGACCTGCCGGTGCCGTTTCGGGCCGTGGCCGCCGATATCGGCACCGGCGAGACGGTGATCCTGCGCGGCGGCAGCCTGGCGCGGGCGCTGCGGGCCTCCATGGCGGTACCGGGGTTGTTTTCGCCGGTGGAGATGGACGGCCGCCTGCTGGTGGACGGCGGCGTGGTGGCCAACCTGCCGGTGGAGGCGGCGCGGGAGATGGGTGGGGAGGTGATCATCGCAGTGGACCTGGGGCAGCCGTTGGCGGAGCAGGGCCGGCCGGAGTCGATCGCCTCGATCCTGTCCCGGGCCAGCGCCTTCCTCACCCGGCTCAACGTGGAGCGGGTGCTGCCCCAGGTGGACGTGCTCGTTCGCCCTCAGGTGGCGGAGTACGGGATGCTTTCCTTCTCGGCGGCGGAGGAGTTGCTGCGGCGGGGGCGTGCGGCCGCCTCCGAGCGCGCCGACGCCCTGGCGGCGCTGGCCCTGCCCGAGGAGGAATGGCGCGAGTACGTGGCTTCGCGCGGGAAGATGCCCACGAGCATCCAGGTGGCCGCGGTGACGGTGGACCCCGGACCGGGGCTCGCTCCCCAGGCGGTCACCCGCGCCGTGCACACCCGTCCCGGGGGCGAGCTGGATCTCCGCCTGCTGCAGGAGGACCTGGATCGCCTCTGGCAGCTGGGGGAGTTCGAGGCGGTGGAGGCGTCCTTCGAGCGGCACGAGGACGGCCACGTGGTGGCCCTCACCGGCAGGCGCAAGAGCTGGGGACCCAACTTCCTGCGCTTCGGGGTGAGCCTGGCCAGCGACCTGGAGGGCAGCTCCCAGTTCAGCCTGCTGGGGGCCATGACCATGACCCGGCTCAACCGTCAGGGGGGAGAACTCAAGGTGGCCGGGCAGCTCGGCGAGGACCCGCTGGTTTCGGGGGAGATCTACCAGCCGGTGGGCACCTCGCGGGCGCTCTTCGGCGCGGTGACGCTGCAGTCGTCCCAGACCAAGCAGCAGGTGCCCCTGGCGGCGGGGCCGGAGCAGTATCGCATCTGGCGCCAGCGGGCAGCGGTGGACCTGGGGGTGTCGCTGGGGCGGTACGGCGAGGTGCGCCTGGGGCTGCGGCGCGACAGCACCGATGCCCGCCCCACGGCGCGCCGGCACTTGCCCACCTTCGAGCGGGTGGACGCCGGAGCGCGGGTGTCGTTGGTCATCGATCAGGTGGACAGCGTCAACTTCCCGCGCCGCGGGGTGCTGTTCTACGGCGAGCTGTACGATGCCAGTCCGGCGCTGGGCGCCGACGAGGAGTACCGCCACGGCGAGGCGCAGCTGGTGACCGCCGGCAGCCTGGGTCGACACACCCTGCTGGCCATGGCCAGCAGGGTGTGTCGACCCAGGCTGCCGGCGGTCACCAGCTGCGC
>JABRVY010000417.1:0-9240 GCA_039961755.1 Acidobacteriota bacterium
GCCGGGTGAGGGGCATGGCCTCGCCGCCCGCCAGGCGGCCGCGGATCTCTCCCTCGGGGCGAGTACCCCCGGGTGGGAAGAGAGCAACGGAGAGGGTCCGGCCCGGCCAGGCGACCGGCCGCGCCGCGGGGGCCAGGGACCCGCTCGACTCCTCGCCGCCCACCTCTACCCCCTCTCCGCGGTTGGCCAGTACGAAGGCGAGCCACCCCTCGCCCGCCACCTCGGCCTGTGCCTCGCCCAGGAAGAAGTCGCCCCTGCCCCGGTGCAGGAGGAGCACCCGTAGCGTGTGCCTGGCGCAGGGAAGCTCGCCCAGGCGCCGATGCACCCGCAGCCCGTGCCGGCGCAGACGCTCCCCCAGAAGGTCGGCGTCCAGACGGAGGAGCACCCGGTCGAAGGCAACGACCCCGCCAGCGTCGGCCAGGGCGTAGGTGACCACTTCAACATCGGAAATGCCCGAGTGCTGCCCTGCGAGCAAGGTAGTGCCATCCGCCTCGAGCCACAGATCGACCCTACACGCGCCGTCCTCGGCGGCCATCACCGGGCCGGCGACCACCGCACCCTCGATGGCGCCCCCCCGCTGGCCGGAGAGCAGCAGGGCGGCGGCGCGCGCTTCCACTCCCCGCAGGACCTCCGGAACCACCTCCGCGGCCGCGCCCGCCGCCACGACCGCCAGCGCCAGGCCAGCGGCGGATCGCCTCACGACCTCGGAGCCGGCGCCCGGGCCGCCTCCCCCACCGTCACCGTGGCGGTCTCCACCGCCACCGCGCCGGCCAGCTCGTCGCGAACCGTGATGGCCGCCTGCCACTCCCCCGCCCCCAGGGCCAGGTCGAAGGTGAAGGCCACCCGCTGGCCCAGGGCGGTCAACACCGCCTCGTTGGGGATGCGGATGGGGAAGGGCTGCTCGATGACCGGCGAGGTGCGCCCGGACGCCCCCTGTACCGCCAGATAGAGCGACAGGCGCCCCTCGTGGACCTCCCCCCGCGGCAGCAGGGTGACGTTGGCCAGGGGCATGCGCATGGCCAGGCGCACGAAGTAGCCGCCCCCCTCGCGGGCCCGTTCCGACTCCTTGAGGAGTTCCACCCCCAGGCGGTTGTTGCGGCGCTGGTAGAGCAGTCCCGCCAGGGTCAGCTCCTTCATGCGCTCGCCCAGGGACTGCACGGTGAAGGCCGGGCGGTAGCGCACCCGCACCCCGGGGCGGCGAACGGTCACCTCCACCCGGCGCTCCCGGCCGTCGGCAAAGGGCGCCGCGTCGAACCCCAGGGAGTAGTACGCCTCCAGCTGTTCCCCCAGGCGCTGCACGCTGCCGAAGCGTTCCCCGACCCCCAGGACCTCGCCCCCGGTCTTGGAGGAGATCTCCTGCATGCTGATCTGCTGGTCCAGCCGCCCCACCACGAGAGGCGTGGGGCCGGAGGTGGAGGTGCCGCGTTCCGCCCCGATGGCCGTGAAGTTGGCCCGGTCCCCGGCGTCCAGGGTGAAGATGCTCACCAGGCTGGCGTTGGCGCGGGAGACCAGATCGCGGATCTCCTCCCGCAGGCCGAAACGGTTGGCCTCCAGGCCGGTGGACATCCCCTCCTGGCGAGCCAGGGCGGGGTAGCGCTCCTCCCAGGCCCGGAAGAGCCCATCGGCGGGGTAGGCGTGGATCCCCTCGCCGACGTAGACCAGCACCTTGGCGCCCTGGATGCCGGCCAGGGAACCGACGAAGCTCTCCATGGCCGCCAGCCGCGCTCGCGTCTGCTCCCGCAGCATCTGGGCGTACCCCCGGATGCGCGGCAGCAGGGTACGGGCATCCTCGAGATCGAACTCGAAGCGGAGGCCCGTCTGACCCGGCGAGGGCACGACCGTGCGCTCCATGGTGCGGAGGATGAAGTCCCGCTCCGCCTCCAGCTGCCGCACCGAACCCCCCGGCTCCTCCAGCGTGGTCAGGAGGTGCGGCAAGGCGCGGGGGTCGTCCTGGAAGCGGTGCCGCACCAGCGGACGAGCTCCATGGGTGACCAGCATGAGGCGGTTGCCCCGCGCCGCCTGATCCCGCACGAAGGTGGTGAGATCATCCAGGAGGGGGCGCCGGGCGAAGGGGCGGATGCTCTCGTCATCCAGATAGATGACCACGTGGGAGGGGGGCACGACGGGCGGTTCGCTGCCCACCTGAGTTCCCGCCGCCGGCTCCTTCCCCTCCGCTACCTCCGCCGGGCTTCCCGGTTCGGTGGCGGCCCGGCGCCGCGCCGCCATGTCCAGGAAGTTCGACACCTCGACGGGCTTCCCCTCCACCCGCAGCTCGAAATCCTCACGTTTGAGACCGGGGACCGGTACCCCCTGGCGGTCGGTGACCCACACCTCCAGGTTCACCACCACCACGTCCACCAGATCCACCAGGCGGGGCTCTTCCCGCGCCGCCCGCTGGGCCAGGGCGCTGACCGCGAAGGCCGCCGCGGCAATCGAGGCCGCCAGCATCCGTCGTCCGCTCATGGACTCATCACCTCCTCCGGCCCATCCAGCACCACTCCTTCTAACTTCCCGGCAGCGCAGTTATTTCTTGAAGAGAGCGGCGAAGGCGGCGCGGGGATCCTTGCTGGTGGCCGCCGCCTCGGAGGCGAACTCCTGCACCGTGCGGGGAGCGAAGAGCGCGCACGAGTTGGCCCGCACCTTGTTGGCGATGCGCTCTCCCACCGGCTTGCGACACTCGAAGCGGCTGGCGGTATCGAAATGGAGGCAGTTGGCGCAGCAGTGCAGGTCGGCGCCGCAGACCCGGCAGGTAGCCGAAAGCTCCAGTTCTCCCCCGAGCTGCACCTTGGCCCCGCAGGCCCGACAGCGAAAGACCGTGGCCGTGGGCGCCCCCAGGCCCCGCCCGCGGGGCCCCTGGGGCCGTTCGCCCGGTGGCTGGGGCCCGGGCTGCCGGGGCTTCTCACGCCGCTCGAACGACCCGCCGTCCTGGTACCCCCGGTGCCGATACTTGCGATCGGACATAGGCACTCCTCGTCATGCTCCCTGACCGTCCGCGGCGAGTGCACCGCGGACGTCGCTTCTCCTCCACCGCCGAGACCGCTTCCCAACGGGCCTGCCAGCCCGCCCGGAACGCGAAAGAGCTAACTCTTGACCTCTTCCAGCAGCTTCAGGAACTGCTCGTAGGCCAGCGCCTGCCAGCTTTCCGCCGTCACCGCCCCGTGGGCCCGCGAGATCAGCGACACCTTGTGCGCCGTCTCCACGTCCGGCGCCTCGTAGATGTCCATGAAGTCGTACGGCCCCAGGATGGCGTAGTGGGCCAGGAACTTGACTTGCGGGCAGCTCTTCCTGACGCGCTTGAGCCACTCCTTGCCCATGGCCGCCCGCCCCGCCGCGTCGTGGGCCGCCTCGGGGGCCAACCGGGTCATCAGCACGAACGTGGGCATCTCGCACCTCCTCGCGCTCGGTTGCCCCAGTCTACCCCAGCTCGCTCGCGGCGGCGCCCCCACCCCGCCCGGGAGCCGGGCAAGGCCCGGCGGGGGAACGTCTACAATGCCTGGAACATGCCGAACCCTCGGCATGGAGGGCGGGAATGGACAGCGAGAGAACCCCAGCGTGGCGGCGGCCCCTGGCCGGCAGCCTGCGGGCCGCCGACGTAGGCCGGCGCGTGGAGCTGTGCGGCTGGGTGCGGCGGCAGCGGGATCTGGGGGGGATCATCTTCGTGGATCTCCGCGACCGGGAAGGGTGGGTGCAGATACTGTTTCCCGCCGAGCCCCTCAAGGCCGAGGCCGCCTCGCTGCGCGCCGAGGACGTCATTCGGGTGGTGGGCACGGTGCGGGCGCGCCCCGACGAGATGATCAACCGCGAGCTGCCCACCGGCGAGATCGAGGTGCACGCCGAGGAGCTGGAGGTGTTGAGCAGGGCGGACGTCCCCCCCTTCGTGGTGGAGGACCAGGTGGCCGCCTCGGAGGAGCTGCGCCTGCGCTACCGCTACCTGGATCTGCGCCGCCCGGCGATGATGCGCGGTCTGCTCCTGCGGGATCGGGTCTCCTTCGAGGCGCGGCGCTACTTCCACGAGCTGGGGTTCGTGGAGGTGGAAACCCCCATCCTCACCCGCTCCACCCCCGAGGGAGCGCGGGACTACCTGGTGCCCTCGCGGGTGTCGCGGGGGGAGTTTTACGCCCTCCCCCAGTCCCCGCAGCTCTTCAAGCAGCTCCTGCAGGTGGCCGGGCTGGGGCGTTACGTGCAGATCGCCCGCTGCTTCCGCGACGAGGACCTGCGCGCCGATCGCCAGCCCGAGTTCACGCAAATCGATGTCGAGGCATCGTTCATCACCGAGGAGGACATCTTCGCCCTGATCGAGGGGCTGTTTGCCCGCCTCTTCCCGCTGGCGGGAATCACCCCCCCCGCGCGTTTCCCCCGCCTCACCTACAGCGAGGCCATGGAGCGCTTCGGCAGCGACCGGCCGGACCTGCGCTTCGCCCTGGAGCTGGTGGAGCTGGGCGAGGCGGCGCGGGAGTGCAGCTTCGAGGTGCTGCGCGCCGCCGCCACCACCGGCCGGGTCAAGGGGCTGGTGGTCCCCGGGGGTGCCGGCTTCACCCGCCGGCAGCTCGATGAGCTGTCGGACCTCGTGAAACCTTACGGGGCGCCGGGGGTGGTGTGGTTCAGGCGCACCCCCGAGGGGTACGCCTCGCCGGCCAGGAAGGCCCTGGGCGACGAGGGAATTGCCCGCTTCCTGGAAGCTTCCGGCGCGCGGGCGGAGGACCTCCTGGTGATCCTGGGCGGGCCCCCGAAGGTGGTCCTCGCCGGGCTGGGGGCCCTGCGGCTCGCCCTGGGACGCCAGCTGGACCTCATCCCGGCGGGGGCGCACGCTTTCGCCTGGATCACCGACTTCCCCCTCCTGGAGTGGGACGAGGAGACGCGGCGCTTTTACGCCTGCCACCACCCCTTCACCTCCCCCCTGCCCGCCGACCTGGACCGACTGGAGAGCGACCCGGGCAGCGTGCGTGCCCGTGCCTACGATGTGGTGATGGACGGCTACGAGCTGGGGGGCGGGTCGATCCGCATCCACGACCCCGCCGTTCAACGCCGCATGTTCGCCGCCCTGGGGATCGGCGAGGAGGAGGCGCGGGCCCGCTTCGGGTTCCTGCTGGAGGCGTTCCGCTACGGCGCCCCGCCCCACGGGGGCATTGCCCTGGGGCTGGATCGCCTGGTCATGCTCATGGCCGGGCGCGACTCCATCCGGGACGTCATCGCCTTCCCCAAGACCACCGCCGGCAACTGTCTGCTCACCCAGGCCCCCAGCCCCGCCACGGCGGAGCAGCTGGCCGAGCTGGGGCTGGCCGTCGTGCCCCGCGCCGGGGGAGGGTGAGGCGTGGCGCGCTGGCGATTCTTGTCCTCCCAGGCGGTGACGCGGGCCTTCCGGGCCGGCTCGCGGCTGTCCCGCTCCCTTTCGGGGATCTGGCGGCTGGCCTCGGCGGCGCGCCTGGCGCTGCGCCAGGTTCGCGCCGCACCGCAGCAGTTCCGCGCCGACGCCGGCCTGGTGATCCGCATGCTGGAGGACGTCGCCCGGCGCCGGTACCGGCGGCTGCCCGTCCGCACCCTCATCGCCGCCGCGGCCGGACTGGTGTACTTCGTCAACCCCCTCGACCTCATCCCTGACCTGCTCCCGGGGTTGGGGCTCTTGGACGACGCCGCCGTGCTGGCCTGGATCGTGAGCCTCATCCGCAAGGATCTGGACGCCTATCGAAGCTGGGCGGCCGAGTGGGGGAACGCCATCGACGTGGAGGGGTACGTGGTCGACGAGGGCCACGACTCCGGCGACACCTCTCCCCCCCTGGCCCTGCCCCCCGCGCAGCGCTGATCGCCGGCGGGCGGCAGCTGCAGGCGGGGCTCGTGTACCCTGTCGCCATGAGCGTGCCCTGGCTCTGCATCCACGGCCACTTCTACCAGCCGCCGCGGGACAACCCGTGGCTGGAGCGAGTGGAGGTGCAGGACTCCGCCGCCCCCTTCCACGACTGGAACGAGCGCATCACCGCCGAGTGCTACGCGCCCGTCGGGGCGGCGCGCATCCTCGATGGGGCGGGGCGCATCGCCAGTATCGTCAACCTCTACTCCCGTATCAGCTTCAACTTCGGGCCCACGCTCCTGTCCTGGCTGGAGCGCCACGCACCGGAGACCTACGCCGCCATCCTGGAGGCCGACCGGGAGAGCGCACGGCGCTTCGGCGGTCACGGCTCGGCGCTGGCGCAGGCGTACAACCACAGCATCTTGCCGCTGGCCCCGCGGCGCGACAAGGTCACCCAGGTGCGCTGGGGAATCGCCGACTTCGTTCATCGCTTCGGGCGACACCCTGAAGGGATGTGGTTGCCGGAAACCGCCGTGGACCTGGAAACCCTGGAAGTCCTCGCCGAGCACGGCATCCGCTTCACCATCCTGGCCCCCCACCAGGCCCGTCGCGTGCGCGCGCCGGGGGGAACGTGGCAGCAAGTGGGCGCCGGAGGGGTGGACTGCCGGCGACCCTACCTCCTCCGCCTCACCTCCGGACGATCGCTGGCGCTGTTCTTCTACCATGGGCCGGTCGCCCGGGCGGTGGCCTTCGAGCGGCTGCTGTCGTCGGGAGACGCCTTCCTCGCCCGCCTGCTGGAGGTAGCCGACCGCGCCGCCCCCGCCGACCAGCTGGTGCACATCGCCACCGACGGGGAAACCTACGGGCACCACCATCGCTTCGGCGAGATGGCCCTGGCCTGGGCGCTCGAGAAGGCGGAGCGGCAGGGCCTGGTGCGCCTCACCAACTACGGCGAATTCCTCGCCCACCACCCCCCTGCGTGGGAGGTGGAGCTGGCGGAGAACACCTCCTGGAGTTGTGCCCACGGGGTGGAGCGCTGGCGCCGCGACTGCGGCTGCCACCTGGCGGGCGGTACCTCCCAGGCGTGGCGCGGCCCGCTAAGGCAGGCGCTGGAGTGGCTGCGCGACCGGGTGGACGAGCTGTTCCAGCGGGAAGGGCTTCCCCTTTTCCGCGACCCCTGGGCAGCGCGGGACGACGCGGTCACCCTGCAGCTGGACAGCACGGCGGCTGCCAGGGAAGCCTTTTTCGCTCGCCACGGCGGCCGACCCTTCTCCCCTGCCGAGTCGACCAAGGCGTTGCAACTGCTCGAGATGCAGCGCCACGCCCAGTTCATGTTCACGTCCTGCGGGTGGTTTTTCGACGACATCGCCGGCCTCGAGGCGGTCCAGGTGCTGCTCTACGCCGCCCGTGCCGCCGAACTGGCCGAGCAGGTGGGCGGCCAGCCCATCCTCGGGGAGCTGGAGCGGCGCCTGGCGGCGGCCCCCGGCAACGACCCCCAACTTCCCGACGGTGGGGAGGTGTTCCGCCGGCGGGTGCGCCCGTACATGCTTGATCTCGCCCAGCTGGGGGTGCGGTCGGCGCTGCTGGCCCTGTTCCCCGAGGAGGAGCGCCCGGTGCCCAGGGTGGAGGTCCGGCTAACCGGCCGCGTGGAGACCTCGGGCAGGGCCCGCCTGGCCAGCGGCCGGCTCTCCCTGGCGGCGCGGGCCACTGGCGAAGGCGCCGAGTTCACCTTCGCCGCCATTCACTACGGCGATCACACCCTGCTCGCCGGCGTCCGTCCCTTCTCCGCCGAAGCCACCTGGCAGCAGGACATCGAAGGGATTCGCGCCGCCTTCCGGCGCGCCGACCTGGCGGCGGTGGTGCGTCTGATCGACCGCGACATGCCGCACACCGCGACCCTCGCCGACCTGCCCGTGGACGATCGTCGCTGGGTGCTGGATCGTATCGTCGCCTCCGCCGTGGAGGACGCCCGGGCGGTGTATCGCACCCTCTACCACGCCCACGCCCAGCTTTTAAGTTTCGTCCACGACCTCGGCGTGCCGGCGCCACTGGAACTCACCACCGCCGCCGCCCGCACCATGGAGCACGCCTTCGTGAACGAGCTGCTCCGCGACCGTCCCGACGTTCAGCGGCTGCGCGAGCTGGTGAGTGAGGCGTCTCGCCTGCAGCTCGCCATGGATGGGGCCTCCCGCGGCCTGATGCTGGAGCGCACCCTCACGCGACTGATCGCCGCCGTGGCCGCGACTCCCGGCGAGCTGACGACCATCGAGACGCTCGCCGGCCTGCTGCGCCTGCTGCCGGAACTGCCGCTGCCGGTCAACCTGTGGCGGGTGGAGACCCGCTACTGGACGCTGCGTCAGCAGCTGCGGGAGGGCAGCTGGGGGAGCGAGGAGCCCACCTGGCGGACCGCCTTCGCCCACCTCGGCGAGCTCCTCCGCTTCGCCCCTCAAGCCGGCCAGGAGTGACGGAGCGGAACCATCCGAGCCCTCAACCCGAGCTGCCGCTCACCCGGCGAGCAGCACGATCGCCGTCTTCCCCAGCGCCAGCCCCGCCATGACTCCGGCGACCCGCGCCACCGCGCCAGTGCGGGACAGCCCCGCTCCCTCTACCAGGGCCCAGGCCAGCAAGATCGCCCACCATCCATCGAAAACATCCAGCGACTGGGCGGCAGCTCCCAGCACGGGGTGAATCTCGTCGTCGAGGAGCGCCCTCAGGTTGGCCCGCAGCAGGCTGCCCGTCTCGCCGGCCATGACGACCCCGCGGTGCACGGCGACAATCGCGCGTAGCAGCCCTTCCAGCAGGGCGGGGGGCGTGAAGGAGTACACGCAGAGGGAAAACATCACTGGAAACGTGGGCCTGTCCCGCCTCTCCCAGCTCACTCGTAGCGCCCAGGCGGTGAACGCCAGCAGCGCCAGCCACACGCCCGGCATGACCCACGCCGATACGTACAGGGCAACCCGTCCCGCCCAGGCCGCCAGTTCCAGCTCGGCTTCCGTGGGCGGCCGTCCCAGCCGCTCCTCCAGGGCCGCCTCGGCGCGGGAGGAGAGATCCAGCCGGCTGACCACCAGCGAACCAGTCGCGAGGCTTGCCACGATCAGCACCACCGCCACGACCCCGGTGCGGGGAGCGGCGGCGATGGACCGAAAGGTGTGCGGCCGGCCTGTTGTCACTCCCAGCAGCGCCGACCAGAAGCTGATCACGGGGATCGAGTGCTCTCCTCCCTTGCCTTCTCGAGCCAATCCCTTCACCGTCACCTTTCCGCTGGCATCAGGCCGAGGGATGACCACGCACCACCCGACCCGATCGCCGACTCCGGCGGCGATGGGCCGGCCACCGCGCCAGTCACTCCATCGACGACCTCAGGATCCATGCTGCAGCCGCCGCTCACCCAGCAGCAGGCAGGCCCACCCCGCCATCACCAGGGTCCCACAGAGGCCCACGCCGGCGACCACCCC
>JABRVY010000418.1:0-5048 GCA_039961755.1 Acidobacteriota bacterium
TCCGGGTGGCGGCACGCCCCCCGGACGCCCCCTGGGACGGCTTCCCCGGGGGGTTCGCGGCCCGCCCTGGCGCCGCCGCCGGACAGCACGTCTTCCCCGGCCTGGCCCCGGGCCGCTGGGAGGTGGTGGTGGCCGGGCAGGGGGAGACATGGCCTGGTTGCGCCACCAGCTGGAGGTGCGCGCCGGGATGGAGAGCCTGCGCCTGGAGGTGCCGACCCTGGCGGTGGAGGGCAGCGTGCGCCGGGGGGAGTCCCCCTGGCGGGGGGAACTGCAGTGGAGCGATGCCGAGGTGCGGCTGGTGCGGGTGACCACGGACGAGCAGGGGCGCTTCTCCTGCACCTTGCCCGGCCCGGGGGAGTACCAGGTCCTCCTGCGCGGGGAAGAGCAGGCGCTGCTGCGGCGCGTCGTCACCGTGCCGCCGGCCCCCCCGGGGGGCGTGGCGGAGGTGGAGATCCTCCTCCCGCCCCTGGAGATCGCCGGCGAGGTCGTTGATGAGAGCGGCGAGGGAGTGCCCGGGGCGGCGGTCACGGTGAAGCAGGAGGTGGCCCGAGGGGAGATCACCCAGCAGACTCTGGTGGCGGGTCCCCGAGGGCGCTTTGCGATACCCGCCGCCCCCGGGGAGAAGCTGGTTCTCTGGGCGGTGCACGGGCACAAGCGGAGCGCCCAGGTGGCCATCGTCGCCCCCCACCGGGAAGAACAACCGGTGCGGCTGGTACTGCGCCGGCAGCGGGAGATCCGCGGCCGGGTGCGCTCCCCCCTGGGGGCAGCCGCCGGGGTGGGGCTCCGAGTGGTGCCCTGGACCCCCGATGCCGCCACCGGCCTGCGCGCCTTGAGCGCCACCACCGACGGGGAGGGGCGCCTTGCGGTGGAGGTGCCCGCGGATACGGTGGAGGCGGCCCTGGCGGCGTGGCTGCCGGGCTTCGGCCTGGCGCTGGCCGGCTGGTGGCCGGAGCAGGAAGGGGAGGTGCTGCTGGCGGCCTCCGCCCAGCCTGGCCGGTTGCGCCTACCCGTCCCGCGCCGCGGCACCCCCTGGGAGCTGCGCCGGGAGGGGGTGCGCCTGCCCAGCTTTGCCCTTCTCGGCTGGGGACGGGAAGGGAGCGACGCCACGCTGGAGCTCAAGGCACCGCCGGGAGAGTACGCGCTGTGCGCCATGCCGCACCCGCAGGCCTGGCGGCCCGGCCCGGGCCTCGTGGTGCCGTGCAGTCAGGGGGTGCTTGCCCCCGGCGGGGAGCTGGAGCTGGCCTTGCCGGGCACCCCAGCCGCCCCACCGTGAGGCGGTGCAGCTATCATCTAGCGGTACCTACACTTCGAACTTCACTCCCTGGGCCAGGGGGAGCTGGGTGGACCAGTTGATGGCGCTGGTCTGCCGGCGCATGTACTGCTTCCAGGCGTCGGAGCCCGCCTCCCGGCCGCCGCCGGTCTCCTTCTCGCCGCCGAAGGCGCCGCCGATCTCCGCCCCCGAGGTGCCCATGTTGACGTTGGCGATGCCGCAGTCGGACCCCTCCGGCGACAGGAACGTCTCCGCCGACAGCAGGTTGGTGGTGAAGATGGCGGAGGACAGCCCCTGGGGCACGGAGTTCTGCAGGGCGATCGCCTCCTCCAGGGTCTTCACCCTGTAGACGTAGAGGATGGGGGCGAAGGTCTCCACCTCGGCGATCTTCATGCCGGGGTGGGCGGCCACGATGGTGGGCTCCACGAAGAACCCCGGCCGCTCCAGGCGCCGGCCGCCGTAGAGGATCTCCCCCCCCTCCCGCTTCACCTCCTCCAGGGCGGCCATCATCTCGTGGATGGCCGACTCGTCCACCAGCGGCCCCATGAGGGTGGCGGGGTCCAGGGGGTCGCCGATGCGGATGCTGGGGTAGGCCTTGAGCAGCCGGCCCAGCAGCTCCTCGTACACCCCCTCCTGGACGATGAGCCGGCGCAGGGTGGTGCAGCGCTGCCCCGAGGTGCCCACGGCGGCAAACAGGATCGCCCGCACCGCCAGGTCCAGGTTGGCGTCGTCGAGGACGATGACGGCGTTGTTGCCGCCCAGCTCCAGGATGGCCCGGCCGAAGCGGCGCCCCAGCGCCTCCGACACCTTGCGCCCCTGCTCGGTGGAACCGGTGAAGGAGATCAGCGGCACCCGGGGGTCGTCCACCAGCCGCTGCCCCACCTCCCGTCCGGGGCCGATGACCAGGTTGAAGATCCCCTCGCAGCCGAAGCGGGCCGCCACCCGGTTGGCGATGTGCTGCACGGCAATGGCGGTGAGGGGCGTCTGCGACGACGGCTTCCAGATCACCGGGTCGCCGCACACCGCCGCCAGGGCGGTGTTCCAGGACCACACGGCAACGGGGAAGTTGAAGGCCGTCACCACCCCCACCACCCCCAGCGGGTGCCAGGTCTCCAGCAGCTTGTGGCGGGGCCGCTCGGAGGCGATCACCAGGCCGTAGAGCTGCCGCGACAGCCCCACGGCGAAGTCGCACATGTCGATCATCTCCTGCACCTCGCCCAGGCCCTCGGAGAGGATCTTGCCCATCTCCAGCGACACCAGCCGCCCCAGCGCCTCCTTGTGGGCGCGCAGCTCGTCCCCCAGGGCGCGGACCACCTCCCCGCGCTTGGGGGCGGGCACCATGCGCCAGCTCGAGAACGCTTCGTGGGCGGTGGCCGCCACTTGCTCGTAGGTTTCCGCGTTGGCCTGGATGACGGTGGCGATCACCTCGCCGGTGGTGGGGTTCACCGAGGCCAGCTCCTTGCCGCCGGGGGTGTGGATCCAGCCGCGGGCGCAGGCGCCGGGGTTGACGGGCTCGATGGACAGGGCCTTGAGGATCTCCTGATGTGTCATGGGGCCTCCTGGGGTGCCGGGGGCCGCAGAGCGTCCGCACCCGGTCACGGCGCCGGCAGTGTAGCGCATCCCCCGGCCGCAGGACCACCCCCGTCGGGGTTGCATCCCGCATCGCGCCCGGAAATACTAATAAAGGTAATGACGGTCTTTTCCCCGGGGAGCATCGTGCGGTGCCGCAACCGCGACTGGGTGCTGCTGCCCAGCGACCAGCCGGACCTCCGTCTCCTGCGCCCCCTCACCGGCGCCCCCGACGAGGTGGCGGGGGTGCACGTGGGGCTGTCGAACCTCATCGGTGCCACCCTTCCCACCGAACGGCTGACCTCCTCCTGGGCGGTGGATTCTGGGCAAATCGCTCGCTGGACATCGGCGGCGATTGGTGCCACACTAGGACGATCTTGAGAGGAGGAGCGAAAGATGCGCGGAATCTGCGGCCTGACAATCGCAACATTCATCGCATTTCTGGGCGGCGCGGCGGCGGGTCTTGGCGCCGAGTCCGCTCCGGTGGATCTCACCAAGGTGCTGCCGTACACCCCGCCGGCCTCGGTGCCCGTCGGTGGGCCGGTGCCGTACGGTGGGCAAGGACCACTGGCGATCCTCGACGACTTCAACCGGCCCGACGGGCCCATCGGCGGTAACTGGACGGTCCGCGACGGCTTCTGCAACGTCTCGAATAACGCCGCGGTGTGCGGCAGCCTGGGGCGGGCCACCTTCAACGGCGCTCCGGGCAATGGTGACACCGCCGAAATGGACGTGGCGAACAACGGCACGGCGCTGCAGTACGCGGCGCTGCTGCTCAACTACGGCGCCGGTTCCTCGAACCTCTTCCTCAAGGTGCAGAACCAGAGCGGCGGCACACAGTTCGGGCACGCCGCGTGCTACACCGGCAACAACGGCGCCAGCTTCGGCTTGGGGTTCTTCGCGTTGAGTTCGCCGTTTTCGACTGCGCACATGCGAGCCACGCGCTCCGGCAGCGACGTGACGATCCAGTTCACCAACATCGACGGTGGCGCGCAGCCGGACCAGACCTACGTGTGCTCCGGCGCGCCTGCCCCTGAGGGTACGGGTATCGGCATCGGCGGCTATGCCGGCGTCGCGCGCATGGACAACTTCGCGGTGGGCGGCGCCGGAGGGCCGGCGATCTCCCTCGTCAAGACCGTGGGCACGGCCGCGGGGGTGTGCGCGCCGACATCCGCCATCTCGGTGGCGCCAGGAACGACCGTGTACTACTGCTACACCGTCACCAATACCGGCACTGTCACGCTGCCTCTGCACGACCTCAGTGACGACCAGCTCGGCACCATCTTCTCGGGTCTCAACTACGTGCTGACCCCAGGAAGCAGCATCAACACGGTTGCAGCGGGGCTGTCCATCTCGGCCTTGATCAACTCGACGACGACCAATACCGCCACCTGGTCAGCGTACGATGGCCAGCAGACCGCCACGGCGCAAGCCACCGCCACGGTGACCGTGACGCAGCCGGCCAACGTCAGCGGCACCAAGACCGTGAGCGGCGCTCCCTACCGGCCGGGCGGGTCCATCACGTACACCATCGTCCTGACCAACGCCGGCCCCGGCGCACAGGGCGACAACCCGGGCGACGAGTTCGTCGACGCGCTGCCGCCGCAGCTCACCGCGACCGGTGTCACGGCGAGCTCGGGGACGGCGGCGCTCGCCGGCAACCTGGTGACGTGGAACGGCGCGATCGCTGCTGGCGGTTCGGTGACGATCACCATCACCGCCACGATCAACGCCTCGGTGCCAGGTGGCACCACGGTCTCCAACCAGGGGACGATCAACTACGACGGGACCGGCACCGGCAGCAACGGTTCCTCGCGCCTGACCGACGACCCGGGCGTGCCGGGCAACGAGAACCCCACCACGTTCGTGGTCACGCTGCCCGATCCGATCCCGACGCTGGGCGTGGCGGGTCTCGCCGGGCTCGTGCTCCTGCTCGGCTTCGCCGGGCTGCTGCTGCTGCGCCGGCTCGGCTGAGGGGGCCCGCTGCCGCACCGTGACGGCCCCGCTCCGGCGGGGCCGTTGCGGTGTGGGCCGGACCAGTAGCCAGTTGCGCGGCGGGAGGGCAGCAGATGGTGTTCCTGGTGCGCGCCGACGGGGCAGCGACCCGAGCGCAGGGGCAGTGGGTGACGGTGGTGCCCGACCAGCGCACGGTGATCTCAGTCCCTTGAGAACTCCCTTCGCCTTGGGGGGTGGCGGCAGCGCCCAGCGC
>JABRVY010000419.1:0-8537 GCA_039961755.1 Acidobacteriota bacterium
GAACTGGGCGGGCCGGTGATCGCCGTGGAAGTGTCCGAGGGACTGCCGGCCGCCGACCCCGACCGCGACCGCCTCCCCCGCGCCATGTTCCGGGCCGCCGCCATGGGGTGGCAGGCGCTGCGGGAACGGCTGCTGGCCGAGGCCGACGCGGTCATCGCTCCGGCCGTCAATCACCTGCACTGGGCGGATTACGGCGCCGTGGACCAGGCCGTCGAGGCCGGGCGGGTGGCGGCGCGGGCGTTTCTCGCCGGCGACGGGGGGCGGCTCCTAGCGGGGAGCGGCGGTTTCCGGCGCGGCAAATGACGGCATGACGCCGCCCAGCACGCGCACGGTGTCGCGGGCAATGACCCGCTCCTCGTTGGTGGGGACGACCGCCACCACCACCCGGGAGCCGTCCCGCGAGATCACGCACTCCTTCCCCCGCGGAGCGTGAGTGTTGCGCTCTCCGTCCAGCTCGGCGCCCAGGAAGGTCAGAGGGGCGATGGCCATGGCGCGCACCTTGACCGAATTCTCGCCGATGCCACCGGTGAAGGTGATGGCATCGACGCCCCCCATGGCCGCCGCGTAGGCGCCGATGTACTTGGTGATGCGGTAGCAGAACACCTCCATGGCCAGCTGGGCGCGCCGGCTGCCCCGCTCGCACGCCGCCTCGATCTCCCGCATGTCCGAGGACACCCCGGACATGCCATAAAGACCCGAGTGCTTGTTGAGCATGGCGTTGAGTTGCGCCAGGGTGAGTTCCTCCATGGCCATCACCCAGGGCAGGATGGCGGGGTCGAGGTCGCCGCAGCGGGTGCCCATCACCAGCCCCTCCAGCGGAGTGAACCCCATGGTGGTGTCCACCGAGCGGCCGCGCGCCACCGCCGCCATGGAGCAGCCGTTGCCCAAATGGCAGGTGATGATCTTCATCTCGTCCAGCTTGCGGCCCAGCAGGCGGGCGGTGCGGATGGCCACGTAGCGGTGGGAGGTGCCATGGAAGCCATAGCGACGAATGCCGTGGCGCAGGTAGAGGTCGTAGGGGAGGGCGTAGATGTAGGCCCGCGCCGGCATCGACTGGTGGAAGGCGGTGTCGAAGACAGCGATGTGGGGAACGTTGGGGAGGAGCCCGCGCGCGGCGCGTAAACCTCGTAGATTGTGAGGATTGTGCAAGGGGGCCAAGACCACGCACTCCTCGATGCCGGCCTCCACCTCCGGGGTGATCAGCACCGAGGATGCAAACTTCTCGCCGCCGTGCACCATGCGGTGTCCCACCGCCTCGATCTCGCTCACATCGGCCAGCACGCCGTGCTCCGGGTGCACCAGGATCTTGAGGATGCGCTCCACCGCGGCGCGGTGCTCCAGGATCTCCGAGATCTCCTGGTACGGTTTGCGACCCTCCACGTCCAGGGTGAGCCGGGAGTCAGACAGGCCGATCTTCTCCACCCCGCCGCGGGCCAGGGTGCGGTCGGTATCGGCCTCGATCATCTCCAGGGAGGTCTCGATGACCTGGAACTTGACCGAGGATGAGCCACAGTTGAGCACCAGCACTTTCATGGCGATGAGGTCCTTTTCCCGGCGCCCTCGGGCGGCGCCGTCAGCTCAGTTTGGGGGTGTCGTCGGGAAGCCGGTCGAGGCGGTTACGGTTCTCGTCGTAGCGGAAGAACCCCTTGCCGGCCCGCGCCCCGGTGTGACCGGCGCGCACCAGTTTGCGCAGCAGCGGGCAGGGGCGGAACTTGGATTCCCCCGTCTCGTGGAAGAGGTATTCCATCCAGGTGAGGATCTTGTGCAGACCCACCCGGTCGGCCCACTCCAGGGGGCCGGTGCGGAACTCGTACCCCAGCTTGATGGCCAGGTCCACCTCGGCAGCGCTGGCGACGCCCTCCATGACCACGTGGATGGCCTCGTTAATGAGGGGGAGCACCACCCGCGTGGTGACGAACCCCGGAGACTCGAACACTTCGATGGGAACCTTGCCGAGTACCCGGACGAAATCTCTGGCGGTGGTGAATGCCTCGTCGGAGGTGACCTGGCCGCGCACGATTTCGGCCACCGGCGCGGTGGTCACCGGGTAGAGGAAGTGAATCCCCAGCACCCGGCGAGGAGCATCGAGCCCCTGGGCCAGCTCGGTGATGGAGAGGGTGGAGGTGTTGACCAGGATGGGAGTGTCGGCAGGCAGCAGATCGTCCAGCTCGGAGAGGAGCTGCTTCTTCGCCGCAAAATCCTCCTGGATCGTCTCGATGACCAGCTCGCAGTCTCGCACTCGCTCCAGCTGCGGCGTGAATTCGATGCGGGAGAGGATAGCCTTCTTCTCCGAGGCGGTAAGCGACCAGCGCTGGATACCCCGGTCGAGACTCTCCTCCAGGATGGAGCGGACCTCTTCCGCACGCTCCTCGCTGACCTCGCGGACGACCACGTTGAGCCCCGCCTGGGACACGCGGGTGGCGATGGAGCGTCCCATCATCCCTCCGCCAATGACGGCGATCTGGTGCAGCTCTCGGTCACTCATGGTTGTGAAAGATATCGCAAGCGGCGGGGACTGTCAATCTGCTCGGTGGTCATGGTGTGGCGGCGCCGGGGCGGGGGAGGCGCTGCCCGGGTGAAGGTGGAGACGGAGAAAAGGTGCTAGGATTGCCAGCCATGAGGATGCGGCGTGTTGTGGGACTGCTGCTGGTTGCGGCGACCGCCGGGGCGATCCCCCCTGCTGATCAGCGGCCTCCTTTTCCGTCGGTGAGCCTGCGGGATCGCCAGGGGCAGCTGCGGCCGCTGGTGGAGTTGCTGGGGGAGGTGACGGTTTTGAACTTCTGGGCCACCTGGTGTGGCCCCTGCCGGCACGAACTCCCCGAGCTGGAAAGACTGCAGGCGGAGTTCAAGGGGAAACCCCTGAAGGTATTGGCCATCAACGTCGACTCTCCGCGCGCCGCGGTAGAGGCGTTCATCGCCAACACCGATTTGCTCTTGCCGGTCTATTTCATGGATTCGAGAACACAATCCTCCCTGGGCATCGACAAGATTCCGTTTACCGTGCTCCTGGACGGCGAGGGCAGGGTGGTGCGGGTGTATCCAGGGTATTCCAAGGAGGGGATGCGCGACCTCAAGGAGCAGGTGGGAGTCCTGCTCGGGCAACGCGGTGGCCGGAAAGGAACGTGACATGCGGCGAATGTGGGCTGTTCTGGCAGTGCTGAGTATGGCGGCGCCGGCGGCGCTGGCACAGGGTCGGGCCGGGAGCATCGAGCTGACTCCCACGGTGGGGTACTGGTTCGGCGATACCCTGGCCAGGGGAACCGTCAACGCCTTTGACTTCGACGTCACGGTGGACGACACTACCGCGGCCGGCGTGCGCGTTTCGTATCGCTTCACGGAGAACTGGGCGCTCGAAGGGGCGCTGATGCGCTTCAACGCCGACCTGGTGACCGGACGCAAGGAGCTCTTCGGCGGCGCCGAGAAGCTGGGCGAAATTCGCGGTGATGTCGCCGAAATCGGCTTCGAGGGGAGCTTCGGGAGAAGCCGTCTGGTGCCCTTCCTGGCCGGTGGCATCGGCGCCATGCGGCTCGACCCCAGCATGGCCAACGCCAGCTCCGACACGCGCTTCGTGGGCCACCTGGGGGCCGGCTTCAAGCTGTTCTTCACCCCCAACGTGGCGCTCCGTTTCGACTGGCGCGGACACAGCGCCAACGTGCGCTCCGGCAGCGACGACTGCGACTGGTGGGAGCGCTGCTCCTACGACGATCGCTGGCTGACTTTCAAGGAACTCTCCCTCGGCCTGACGCTTGCCTTCTGAGTTCGTGCGCCTCGGGAGGCGTGCCCTCGCTGCGGCTGTCCTGCTGTGCCTGGCGGCGGAGGGCATGGCCTCGGCAGAGAGGGCCACTTTGACCGCGCAGGGAAGTGAGCAGGGGCAGCCGTTCGTCGATCGCACGGAGGTCTCCTTCGTCCTGGTGCCCGTGACCGTACTCGATGCCCGAGGTCGGCCGGTGGCCACCCTGGAGCGCCATCGCTTCCGCTTGCTGGTTGACGGGCTCGATGTACCGATCCGCTCGTTCTGGAGAGAGGGGGGGCTCCCCCTCTCCCTGACGATTCTCCTGGATACCTCCGGCTCCATGGGTACTCGACGGCTGGGTCGGGCGCGCGAGGCGGTGGGGTCCTTCGTGTCGCAACTGGCGCCCCACGACGAGGTATGCCTGATCACCTTCGGGGCCGGGGAGGTGAAGCGCCGCCTGCGCTTCGGAGAGGACCCAGCGCGGCTTGCCGACGTGCTGGGGCCGCTGAAGGGGTTTGGCACCACCGCTTTGTACGACGTGCTCAGCGCCGCCCCGCAGCTGCTCCAGGGGGCGCGGCATGTGCGCCGGGCCGTGCTGCTGTTCACCGACGGGGTGGACACCGCGTCGGAGGTGTCGCCGGAGGAGGCGCGGCAGATTCTCCTTGGGATCGAGGAACCGCTCTATGTCTTCGGCATCGAGCCCCCTCCGGATGTCGCGGGGCGAAAGGATACCTATGACGTTCTCCTCGCCTCGTTTGCGGCCGCGACCGGCGGGCGCTACATGCGGGTCGAGGATGTCTCTCGCTTGCCGGCTCTCGCCCGCGATCTGCGCCGGGAGTTGACCATGCGCTATATCATTGCCTTCGAGCCTTCGGGAATCGGGGAACGAAAGGAGCGGCGCCTCGAGGTGCGGGTGGACGGGAAATATCAGGTGCGAGCGCGGCGTAGTTATGTGGGCACCTTGCCGTGAGCGGCGGCGGGGCTTGCACGCGGCGGAACGAGAAGTGTGATATAAAGGCAGAACGTGCGCAGTGCGCACGGGGACATGGCCAGGAGACCCGTTGACGAGGGTGGAATAGGAGGACAGACGATGAAGAGGATGACTTTGGGACTGCTGGTGGCGGTAGCGGTGGTGACCCTGGGCGTGAGCGGTTGCGCCACCAAAACCTACGTGGACGAGAAGGTGAACCAGGCAACGACCGCCCAGAACGCCAAGATTGGCGAGGTGCAGAAGCAGGTGGAGGCGGCGCAGCAGGATATCGCTAACCTCAAAAGGTCCGATGCCGAGCAGAACGAGAAGCTCGCGAAGCTGTCGGAAACCGCCCGCGAGGCGCTGGACCGCGCCGTGGAAGCCGGCAAGCTGGCCAAGGGCAAGTTCCTCTGGGAGGTCACCCTCACTGATAACGCGGTGAAGTTCGGCTTCAACAAGAGCGATCTCTCGCCCCAGGCCAAGGCCGCCCTCGATGCCTTCGCCCAGCAGGTCAAGGCCATGAACAAGAACGTGTTCATCGAGATCCAGGGGCACACCGATAACATCGGTTCGGAGAGGATCAACCTCCGCCTGGGTCAGGAGCGCGCCGACAACGTCATGCGCTACCTGAACATGGAACAGGGGATTCCGCTCAACCGCATGTCGACGGTGTCCTACGGGGAGTACAAGCCCATCGCTGATAACAAGACCGCCGCGGGGCGCGCCGAGAACCGCCGCGTCACCCTGGTGGTGCTCGAGTAGTACCGCCGGATCCGGAATCGCGGAGAGCGGTGCCTTCGGGGCGTGCTGGCCCTGGAGGCACCGCTCGTTGTATTTGGGAGTATCATGGATGGGACAGTCAAGGAGGCGCCCGTGAAGCGAGTGGTCGTGCCCATCACCTTACTGCTGCTGGCTCAGCTCGCCGTTGCTGCGACCGTGGTTCTCAAGGGTGGCAAGCGGCTGGAGGTGGCCACCTTCGAGCAACAGGGGAACTACCTGGTGGTGATGTTCGAGGATGGCCGGGCCCAGTCCTACCCGGTGTCCATGGTGGACATGGCGGCCACCGACGAGGCCAACGGGGTGACTCGACCACAGCGGCCGTCGCCAGCTGCCCCTGGACCGTCCAGTCCTTTCCTGTCGGCGGTGGCCCGCAAGGGGGAGGCGGTGGCCACCATTCGCGACGGCGATGTGGCCAAGGTGCTGTCCCCCGAGAGTGAGGCGACCGAGGAGCCCAAGCAGCAGCGCATCCAGGCTCCCGCGCGGGTGGTGGTCACCGGCTACAACTGGAAGCTGGTGGGCGAGAACACCTGGGAGGTGACGGTGAATCTCGCCAACCAGGGCGAGTTCGCGGCCTCGAACCTCTCCGTGCAGGTGCGGGGGCTGGATGCAAACGGCGAGGAAACCGGGCGGGCAACGGGAACGCTCACCGGGGAGCTGGCTCCCGGGGCGCAGGCCAGCACGGTGGTCACCCTCAAGGGGGAGGAGGCGGTCGTGCAGCTCGCCTTTGACGTTCGCTGGCAAGAGATCCGGCTGGCGGCACCACCCCGCGAGGAGGTGACACCGATCACCGCTCCGGCCACTGCCCCGCCCTCCGCGCCAGCCCAGGCTGCTCCTCCGCAGTACGGGCTGGCGCCCGGTGCCTCGCCCATGGCGGTGCCGGAAAACCCGTTGGCACTGAGGGACGTGACCGCAGTCCCGCAGCCGGTTCCGCCGGCCACCCCTCCCCCGAGTTAGGCCGTGGCGCGCCGGGCGTCCCAGAACAGGTAGACCACCAGGGCCACGTAGGCGGCCAGCGCCAGGAGCTCCCCCCCGGCGTTGCCGAGCGCCGCCACCCCGGTGGAGAACTGGACGTGCCGGCCGAAGAGCTCGAACCCTTGCTGGGGCAGCTTCAAAAACGCCGCCACCACCCCCATGATGGCACCCCCCGCAATGAATCCCGAGGCCAGCAGGGTACCTCGGTTGACGCGCGCCGTGGCCAACTTCTCGTCCCCCTTGGCGGAACGGTGCACCAGGTGCGCCACCAGTCCACCGATGAGCAGCGGCGTGTTGAGCTGGATGGGGATGTACATTCCCAGGGCGAAGGCCAGGGCTGGCACGCCGACCATCTGCATGAACATCGCCAGCAGCACGCCCACCCCATAGAGCAACCAGGGCACCGGCTCGTGAGAGAGGATGGTCTTGATCACCGCCGCCATGGCGTTGGCCTGGGGAGCCACCAGCACCTGGGACTCGGGGTGCGTGGGGGAGGGTACGAACCCGTAGGTCTTGTTCAGGAGCAGCATCACCACTCCCACGGTGAGCGCCGCCACCAGCGTGCCCATCACCTTGGAGAGCTGCTGCCGCGAGGGCGTCGAGCCGATCCAGTAGCCGATCTTCAGGTCGGTGATGGCGCCGCCGGCCATCGAGAGAGCGGTGCACACCACGCCGCCGATGAGCAGCGCCGCCAGCATTCCCGAGGGGCCCGACAAGCCCGCCGCCATCAGGAAGACCGAGGTGAGGATCAGGGTCATCAGGGTCATCCCCGACACCGGGTTGGTACCCACGATGGCGATGGCCCGCGCCGCCACGGTGGTGAACAGGAAGGAAATGATGAGCACGACGGCGATGGCGATGAGGGACAGCCGCGTCGGGTGCGCCTCACCGTGCACCACGCCGAAACGGAAAAACAGCCAGGTGGCCAGCGCCACCCCGGCAATGCCGGCGAGCACCCAGGCCATGGGGAGGTCGCGGTCGGTGCGCAGCGAGGTGCCGGTCGCACTGCCGCTCTTGCCGAACAACTCCTTGAAGCCCAGGGAAAACGCCTTGACAATGATGGGCCAGGAGCGCAGGATGCCCATCACCCCGGCGGCCGCGATGCCGCCAATGCCAATCAGGCGCACGTAACTCGAAAAGATCTGCTCGGCGCTCATGGCGCCGATCAGGGTGCCGTCGGTGACCGGCGGTACCGCCGTCTGCAGCATGGCGCCGAAATGCCCCACCAGCGGGACCAGCACGAACCACGACAGCAGCGAGCCGGCGCAGATGATGGCCGAGTACTTCAGGCCGATGATGTAACCCAACCCCAGCACCGAGGCCAGCACGTCGATCTTGAACACCATCTTGGCCCGCTCCGCCAGATCCGCCAGGAAGGGCACGGCACGGGTGGTAAACACCTCGGCCCACCCCTCCAGGTGAATGACGATGAAATCGAAGATGCCACCGATGGCTGCCGCCAGCGCCAGCACCTTGGCCTGCTTGCCGCCCGCCTCGCCGGCGACCAGCACCTCGGTGGTGGCGGTGGCCTCGGGGAAGGGGAACTCGCCGTGCATCTCCTTGACGAAGTAGCGGCGCAGGGGAATCAGGAAGGCGAGCCCCAGCACCCCACCGAAGAGCGCCACCAGGAAGAGCTTGAACAGGTCCACCGGTAACCCGAGGATGAAGAGGGCGGGCAGGGTGAAGATCGACCCGGCCACCACCAGCCCCGAGGCGGCGCCAATGGACTGCACGATGACGTTTTCCAGAATCGTCGAGCGGCGCTTGAACAGGTATCCCAGGCCGACTGCCAGGATCGAAATGGGGATGGCGGCCTCGAACACCTGCCCCACCTTGAGCCCCAGGAACGCCGCCGCGGCGGAGAAGAGCACCGCCATGACCAGGCCCATGACCACGGCGCGAGTGGTCATCTCCAGCCGTTGATCCTGCGGCGGCACCACCGGGGTGTAGCTCTCTCCGGGCCTGAGGGGCCGGTAGGCGTTCTCGGGCAAGCTGCGGCGCTCCGTCTCCATGGTTCCCTCCCGTTGACGGCGGGAGCTTACGGGCGGCGGGGGGCGAATGCAAGCAAGCGGTGGAGGGGAG
>JABRVY010000420.1:0-1051 GCA_039961755.1 Acidobacteriota bacterium
CCGAGGACTCGGCCACCGTCACCGTCATCCACCCCAACATCGACGTCGCCCCCCTCTCCCTGGCCTCCACCCAGCTCCCTGACACCTCTACCAGCCAGACTCTCAACATCGGCAACACCGGGGTGGCGCCCTTGACCTGGGAGATCCTGGAAGAGAACCTCACCCGCATCACCCCGGCGCCGCCGCTGCCCGACGCCTCCGCCGACCCGCGCAAGGCCCGAGACCTCGTCGACCCCAGCGAACCGTTGGGGCCGGTGGGTTCGCCGGCGCCGCGGGAAGCGTGGAACTGGCCGGCGGCCGTCCTGTATGACAACGGTCCCCTCGTCACCCACCCGGGTGGTGGCTTCGGTGGGGCTGACGCCTCTGCCCTGCAGAGCGACCTGGGCCTGAGCACCTACGGCTTTGGCCATGCGCTCTCCAGTGGCTACCGGGTCGCCGACGACATCACCGTCCCGGCGGGTGGCTGGTACATCGACACCATCACCTTCTTTGCCTACCAGACCGGCTCTGGCACCACCTCCACCATCGACCACATCAACCTGCGCATCTGGGACGGCGTCCCCGGGGCAGTGGGCAGCACCATCGTCTGGGGTGACACCACCACCAACCGGCTCGTCTCCACGGCCTGGAGCAACATCTACCGGGTGCTGGACACCAACCTGCTGGGGACCACCCGTCCGGTCATGGCCAACGTCGCCGCCGTGGGAGTCTTCCTGCCGGCCGGCACCTACTGGCTCGATTGGCAGACTGGTGGCACCCTGGCCTCCGGTCCGTGGGTGCCTCCGGTCACCCTCCTGGGCCAGACCGGCAAACCCGGGGCCAACGCCTTGCAATTCGACCCTGCCGCCGCCACCTGGAACCCGATCATCGACACCGGCACTGCCATGGCGCCGCAGGACCTGCCCTTCATCATCAACGGTTCGGTCACCACAGACTGCGCCGTTCCGTCCAACATCCCCTGGCTCACCGTTGCCCCCACCACTGGCACCACCGCCCCGGCGGCCACCACGCCGGTCAATGTCACCTTTGACTCCACCGGCATGGTCCCCGG
>JABRVY010000421.1:0-3609 GCA_039961755.1 Acidobacteriota bacterium
GACGTGGCCCCTCCCCTGGACGAGACGGTACCCACAGGCTTCGCCGCCGCCTTCGGCTTCCTCTGGCAGGGTCCACACCCCGTGCAGTTTGACGTCGTTCCCGGTTTCATCGAGCCGCGGCGGGTGGTGGTGGTGCGCGGCCGGGTGCTCGATCGCCAGGGTGGACCCAAGGAGGGGGTCAAGGTCACCGTGCCGGGCCAGGCGGCGGCCGGCTACACCGCCACCCGCGCCGACGGGTGGTTTGACCTGGCGGTCAATGGCGGCGGGCACATCCGCGTGCTTTTCGAGAAGGGCGGGTTTCTTCCGGTGGAGCGGCACCTGGCCACCGCCTGGAACCAGGTGTACGTCCTGGAGCCGGTGGTACTCACGCCTCTGGACCCGGTGGCCAGCGAAGTCACCTTCGGGGCGGCGGCGGTGCAGGTGGCCACGGGCAGTCCCAGCCACGACGACGACGGCCAGCGCACCGCACGGCTGCTGGTGCTGCCCGGTACCACCGCCGAGCTCATCCTGCCCGACGGCACCCGGCAGCCGCTGTCCTCGGCCCACCTGCGCCTCACCGAGTACACCGTGGGCCAGGAGGGACCCGCCGCCATGCCCGCCCCCCTGCCCCCCAACGTGGCCTACACCTACTGTCTGGACGTGCGTCTCGACGAGGCCACCGGGGCGAGAAGCGTGCAGTTCTCCCGTCCGTTGCCCCTGTATCTGGAGAACTTTCTGGAGTTCCCCGTGGGCACCGGGCTGCCCCTGGGCAACTTCGTTCCCTCCACCGGCACCTGGAGACCCTACGACAACGGTGTGGTCCTGAAGATCGTGGGGGTGGACGGGGGTCTTGCCGCCGTCGACCTCACCGGCGACGGTCTCCCCGAGGGCCCGGGTGTTCTGGCGCAGTGGGGTTTCACCCCGGACGAGCTGGCCAAGCTGGCGGAGCTGGACGGGGTGGCGGCCGAGCTGTGGCGGGTGCTGCTGCCGCGCACCGGGGGCGGGGAGGCGGCGTACCGGGCAGCGACGGCCGCCGGCCCCGGCGGCGCCCTGGCCACAGCACCCCAGAACGAGCAGCCGCCAGACACAGGCTGGCCCTGGGACATCAATCTTCAGAAGTATTTCCCAGAACAGGCCGGGGCAGGCGGTCGCATGGCGGCCCAGCACGACGACCGTTGCCCGGGCGAGCACTGTGCCAGGGCCAGTTCGGTGGGCACCGGCCGGCAAGCGTTTGCAACCCACGTGGACGTTCATGGCGCCCCCTTCCAGCTGGTATACCGCTCCGACGGGCAGCCCGGCGCGGCGGCCGAACGCACGGCAGCGGTCCAGCTCACCGAGGCCAGCCCGCCACCTCCCCTCGAGGGCGTGATCCTGGACGTGGGCATCCTGGGGCGATGGTGGCGCCAGCGCTACCCGGCGGCGCCCAACCAATTGGTGGAAGTGACCTGGGACGGGCGGGACGCCTACGGCCGCCGGTGGGTGGGTCCTGCCATGATGACCGTGCGGGTGGGCTACGCCTACCGCCCGGTGTACCAGTCGACCCCTCGCTTCGGCTCCAACGGCAACGGCACGCGTATCACCTGGATGCCCACCCGTGACGAACTGGTGCTGTGGCGGGAGTTCGAGGTGCCGCTGACACAGGGGATCGACGCGGCCCACGGTCTCGGCGGCTGGCGGGCCTCCGTGCACCACACCCTCAACCCCGAACGAGGGGTCCTGTGGGGCGGGGACGGGCGGCGATGGGACGTGCGCTCGGCCCTGGACTTCGTGCTCCAGACCATCGCCGGCAACGGCCAGGTGGGTTGGGCGGTGGATGGCGCGGTGGCTACCGAGAGCCCCATGGGTGCCCCCCAGGATGTGGCCTTCGGACCCGACGGCAGCCTGTACGTCGGCACCTGCCCGCCGGTCCTCAACGGTACCGGTGAGCTGCTGCGCATCACCCCCGACGGAATCATGCGGGTGCTCGGCCCTCGCACCTGGGGGGGGTGCGTCAGCGGCCTCGACGTGGGTGCCGACGGCACGGTGTACTTCACCACCGTGGGCTACTGGTGGACCACCGCCGGCAACACGGCCTGGAAATACCCCCCCGGCGGCCCGGCGCAGCTCATCGCCGGGGGTGGGAACGCCAACTGCCCTCCCGACCGCGGCGATGGCGGTCCCTCCCAGCACTCCTGCCTCAGCGTGCCCTGGGACGCGGTGGTGGCCCCCGATGGGTCCATCTACATCTCCGAGGAGGGCACGAACCAGACGCGCGGCGGCCTGGTGCGCCGCATCGACCCCGGCGGCATCATCTCCACCTTTGCCGGCGGCGGGCAGCGGGGCTGGAACGATCGCAACATCTCCTGCGACGACACGGTGGAGGGGTACCCCGCCACCACGGTCTGCCTCACGATAGGAAACGGTGGTGGCGGGTTGGCTCTGGCTCCGGACGGCTCGCTGTGGATCGCCTCCCGGCCAGCCTCGCTCCTTCGCCGGGTGGACACCCAGGGGGTGATCTGGCGGGCCAGCAAGCCGTTCGCGTGGGTGGAGTACTGCGGCGAGAACCTCCCCGCCCGGGAGGTGTGCGTCAGCACCCCCATGCATGGCACCTTCGGCCCCGACGGGTCGTACTACGTGGGCGTGCGCAGCACCGCCCGCCGGGTGATCTGGCGCATCGGCCAGGACGGACGGGCCAGTTATGTCGCCGGGCAGGTGGCCGAAGACGAGGGCTCGGCGTGCTGGACCCCCGACGGGCAGCGCCCACGGGAGAGCCGCCTGTGCCCCATCAGCGGGGTGGCGGTGGACGGGCGCGGGCGGCTGGCCTTCAGCTACCCCAACCAGGCCCGCATTCGCCGCATCGGCATCCCGCTGGCCATGGCCAGCGGCGAACTGGGCTACCTCTTTCCCTCGCCCGATGGGGAGGAGGTGTACCTCTTCGACCCCACGGGTCGCCACCTGTGGACGAGGGACGCCCTCACCGGGGCACTGCGTTTCTCGTTCGCCTACGACTCCCAGGGGAGGCTTGTCAGCATCACCGACGGCAACGGCCTGACGACCAGCATCGCCCGGGCTGGCAACACCGTGACGATCACGGCGCCCCACGGCGAGGAAACCATCCTCACCCTCAACGGTGATGGCTATGCCACCGCCATCACCGCGCCCGGCGGAGTCACCCACGGCTTCACCTACGGCCAGGATGGTCTGCTGCTCGCAAAGACTGACCCGCGCGGGCACAGCGCCCAGATCGCCTATGACGCCAGGGGGCGGGTGGTGGCGGTGGTGGATGCCGCGGGTGGGGTGATGCAGGTCAGTCGTGCCGTCGTGGGCGACACCCAGGAGGTGACCTTCACCGAGCCATCCGGACGCACCACCACCTACCGGCAGAAGGTGGAGACCTCGGGCAAAGTGACCACCACCGTGCTGGACGGGGGATGCGGGTGCAGCGAAGGGGAGACCGTCCAGCACCCGGATGGCAGCACCGTCAGCACCGCGCGGGACGGCACCGTTACCACCACCACCACTCGTCCGGACCCGCGCCTGGGGGTGGTGGCGCCGGTGCTGGGGGAAAGCCGTACCCGCCTGCCCTCGGGGCTCACCCGCCGGGTGCAGGCCTCCCGCACCGTGGAGCTGGCGGAGCCGGGGAATCCTTTC
>JABRVY010000422.1:0-29806 GCA_039961755.1 Acidobacteriota bacterium
GGGGTGGGAGGACGAGGCCGAGCGCCTGACGGAGCGGTTGCGGCAGGCCATCGAGGCGCGCCCCGGGGTGGTCCGCGGCGTGGTGGATGCGGGGAGGAGCGCATGAGCCAGTTCCTGGAAGTCCTGGAGCATCACGACGAGACCGGGCGCGAAATCGCCTACCGACTGCCGCCGGCGGGGTCGGCCGAGATCAAACTGGGCGCCCAGCTGATCGTCCATCAGGCGCAGGAGGCGGTGTTTTACCGGGACGGGCGAGCGCTCGATGTCTTTCCCCCTGGCCGCCATACCCTCACCACCCAGAACATCCCGTTGCTGACCAAGGCACTCTCCTTGCCCTTCGGGTTCACCTCTCCCTTCCGCGTGCAGGTGGTGTTCGTCTCCCGGCGCACCTTCCTGGACCAGAAGTGGGGGACGCGGGAGCCCGTGGTGTTTCGTGACCGCGAGCTGGGGGTGGTGCGGCTGCGCGCCTTCGGTTCGTACGCCTACCGCATCAGCGATTCCCGCACCTTCGTCAACACCGTGGTGGGCTCCCTGGGCCAGTTCGACACCCAGCGCCTGGAGGACTTCTACCGCGACGTCATCATCAGTCGCCTCAACGACGTGCTGGGCGAGAACCTCTCCTCCATCCTGGACCTGCCTGCCCTCTACGACGAGCTGGGGGGGCTCGTCCGCGCGCGGCTGGTGGAGGACTTCGGCAAGTACGGGGCCGATTTATCGGATTTCTACATTACCTCTATTACACCACCGGAGGAGGTCCTGGCGCGCCTGGACGAGCGGGCGGGCATGGGGGCGGTGGGCAATCTGGAGGCCTACACCCGGTTCAAGGCGGCCGTGGCGCTGGGGGATGCGGCCACCGCCGGCGACGGGGGAAGTGGCGCCGCCGCCGGATTGGGAGTCGGTCTGGGAGCCGGTTTTGGTGCGCAGATGGCCTCGGCGGTGGCGCAGACGATGCGTGGCGGCTCGGCGCCGGCGGTGGCCGGAGCGGGGTTCTGTTCCGCCTGCGGCGGCGCCTTGCCGGCAGGGGCGCGCTTTTGCCCGGCCTGTGGGGCGCCGGTGGCCGCCGCCTCCTGTTCGGCGTGCGGGCGGCCGCTGCCGGCCGGCGCGCGGTTCTGCCCGTCCTGTGGTGCGGCTCAACCCGCCTGAGCTCACACCTTCCCCGGTCCGGCCTCGGACTCGTGGTCAGGAAACAGAAGTGGCATGGGGTGGAGGAGCGGCTCCAGGAGGGCGAGAACCTGCTCCCCCCAGCCGTCCCGCCGGACCGGGTCGAGGGCCACATGCGCCAGCCCCCGCCGCCGGAGCTGTTCGTCCAGCAGGTCGTCGATGGCCTTTTGAAACAGGACGTCGGTGTCGCGCACGCCGTCCCAGCGCGGGGCGGTCCACAGGGGAACCTTGACGAGCAGGTCGTAGGTGGCCAGCCAGGCGGCCAGCAGCGGCTCCCAGGCCGGCTGCGGCCCCGCCGCGTACAGCAGGTAACAAAAGTTGTCGAGCACCGAGCGATCGCACAGCACCACTGCGTGGCTCGCCTGCGCCTCCAGCTCCCACGCCATCTGGGTGTGCAGGATCCACGCCTGGGCGTCCCGGCTGGTGTCCCGGTTGATGGGGAGGGGGCAGCGCCTGGCCACCTCGCGTACCAGCTCCACATCCACGTCGCGGCGTTTCAGGCGAGCAGCGAGGTCGAAGCAGAGGGTGGTCTTGCCCACCCCGTGGGTGCCGATCAACGCCAGCTTCATGGCGCGTCGATCCGCGCCACCGCCGCCAGGGCGGCGTGCAGCGCCGCCCCATCGGCGGGCCGGGCGGCCGGGTCCTTGGCCAGGCAGCGCTGGATGATGGCGGCCACGGCGGGCGGCAGGGCGGGGTTCAAGGCGGCCGGGTCGGGCGGCGCCTGCTCGATGTGGGCGCGCAGGATGTTGCCGGTGGTGAAGGGGAGCACGGCGGTCGCCATCTGAAAGAACGTCACCCCCAGGGAGTAAATGTCGCTGCGCTGGTCGGGCGGCTCGCCGAGGATCTGCTCGGGGGCCATGTAGTAGGGCGTGCCGGTGGCGCCCGAGAGGTCAGGCTCGACCTCGTCGAGCCGCCGGGCGATACCAAAGTCGAGGATCTTCACCACCCGCTGCTGGGAGACCACCATGTTGGCCGGTTTGAGATCCCGGTGGATGACGCCGCGGGCATGGGCGTAGCCGACGGCGTCGGCAATCTGCAGCATGAACGGCAGGAGCTGCTCGCGCACCAGATCGGGGTCGGTACGCAGCAGGTGGTTCAGGGTATGCCCCTCGACGTACTCCATGGAGATGAAGGTCGAACCGAAGCCCTTGGCGAAGTCGTAGATGTGGACGATGCCCGGGTGCGAGAGAACGGCGGCGGCGCGGGCCTCGCGCTCGAAGCGCGCCATGGCCTCCTCGGTGTGCTGGTGGGGGTTCAAGATCTTGATGGCGACGGTGCGCCGCAGGCGCAGGTCAGTGGCCCGGTACACCACGCCCATCCCTCCCCGGCCCAGCTCCTCCTCGAGGATGTAGCGGCTGGCGGCGTCGCTGGCCTCCGGCGAGGGGGGCTGGGCGTCGTCCGCGGCCGCGGAGGTGCGACGAGCCGACAGGCGCTGCGCCCGCTCGGCGGCATCGCGGTAGGCGTAGTCGAAATCGGCCACGCGCTGGAAGACGATCTCGGCGTTACGGATGTCGCCACGCCGCTCCAGCAGCACTCCCTGGCGGTACAGCACGGGTAGCAGCTCCCTGCTCACCGGCGCTCCGGCGGTGGCCCGCTGCAGGACGGCAATGGCGCCGGTGGTCTCGCCGGCGCTCTCCAGCCAGTCGCTGATGCGCGCCAGCTCGGCCGCCAGGTGCGGGAAGGAGCCGCCGAAGCGGCGCAGCATCTCGTGAGCGGCTCCCAGATGGCCTTCGTGGACCAGGGTGGCGAGCGCCTCCTCCACCCGGCCGAGGCGCGCCATGAGGTGGGCCCGACGCTCGGTGAGCCCGCCCCGCGCCAGCATCTCCATGGCTCGCTCGTAATCTCCCGAGCGGTCGAAGGCCTGCGCTGCCGCACCGTACTCACGGGCGGCCAGCCAGCACTCGCCCGCCAGTTCCCACTCTTCGATTTCCTGGTAGAGCTCGGCGGCCAGGCGCACATCGCCGCTGGTGCGCGCCACCTGGGCGGCGTCGGCGACCATGCCAGCGGCGCGAAAGCGTTCGATGGCCTCCTGCCAGCGACCGAGGTGAACCAGCGCCATGGCCGCCTCGGCGTTGAGCTCTGCCTGTTCGTACTCCAGGGCGGCGGCCTCGAACTGGCCGGTAGACTCCAGGTAACGACCTCGCATCCTCGCCGCCTGCTCGCTCTGGCCCGCCTGGCGCAAGGCGTCGGCGGCCCGCAGCGGCTCACCGGCACGCTCGAACGCCCGCGCCGCCGATTCCGGTTGGCCGGCAGCCAGGAAGAGGTCCCCCGCCTCGCGCAGGCGCCCGCAGGCCCAGGCGACCTGGGCCCCGAGATCAGGCAAGTGGGAGAGTCTGGCAGCGCGCAGCGCCTGGTCGGCCAGCGCCGGGGAGAGCCTCTGGGCGCGCAGCGCCAGTTCCACCGCGCGAGCGGCACGGCGCGGGTCATTGCCCTTGAGGAAGGCGTCGATCGCCAGTTCGGGTTGCCCCGATTCCACCAGATGCTGGCCGTACCGCAGCCACAACTGGTTCGCCTGCTGGGTGTCGCCCAGCCGGCTCATGGCCTGGGCGGCCTGGGCCAGGCCAGGCCCGCCGGCCCGCTTGAACATCTCGGCGGCACGGCGGGTGCGCCCCAAACTGCGGGCCACCTCTCCGGCGCGCTCCCAGGCCCGGGCGCGCAGGAAGTGACGCAGAGCACGGCGCGGGCGCCCCGCCTGCAGGAGCAGCTCGCCGGCCGCCAGGTGGTCACCGCGCCGGGCCGCCTGGGCAGCCTGGTGGGCGAGACTGCCGACGGCCGGTGAAAAGACGCCCAGCGCCGCCAGCAGCGCCAGAAGGGCAGCCGGGTAGATGAGAGAGTTGACCCACCACTGCCGCGGCAACTCCATGAGGACGAACCACGCCGAGGGCTGGATGGGCACCTCGAGGAGGGGCAACACCCACCAGAGATTCACCCAGGCGAGCAGCACCCCGCCCAGCAGGCCCAGCATGGCTCGCCCTCCGCGGGACAGGAGCAGCACGACCGGGACGAGGAGCACCACCGGCGCGTGGAGCATCCTGCAATTTTAGCTGGACGGCCGCCGGGAGGCGACCGCATGGCGAGACGAGACACTCGACGGAGCCCTGCGAAGGGGGTTGAAAGTTTATTAGAAGTCGCTCATATTTTGTCTCGGCGGTTTTCGCCACGTGAGGTCGTGCATGAAGGACTTGTACGCAGCGCTGGGGGTCAGCAAGAACGCTTCCCCGGAGGAGATCAAGAAGGCGTACCGCAAGCTGGCGCGGCGCTTTCATCCCGATGTCAACCCCGGCAACCCGGCGGCGGAGAAGCGCTTCAAGGAGATCCAGGAAGCCTATGCGGTTCTCTCGGACCCGACCAAGCGGGCGCAGTACGACCAGTTCGGCACCGTGGACGAGGCGGAGCTGGCCGCTCACCAGGAGCGGGTGCGTCGCCAGAGATCCTCCCAGGGCGTCCGCTTCCACTTCGGTGGCGGGTCGTTCGCAGGATTCCCCGATATGGGAGAACTGTTCGGCGATGTTTTCCGCGGGTTCTCCACCTCTTCTCGCCGCCGCAGTCGCCCGCCGGCCGAGGCGGTGGCGGAGCTCAACCTGGCCCAGGCGGTGGCGGGTGCGACGGTCGTCGTGCCGGTGCGCACCGAGGTGGAGTGCGAGGAGTGCGCCGGCTCAGGGGTGCACAACGGCGAGGCGTGTCCGCGCTGCCGCGGGACGGGGGTGCTCATCCGCACCGATCGACTGCGCGTGCGCCTGCCCCAGGGGGTGGGGGACGGCGATCGGGTGCGGGTGAAGGACGGCGCCGGTCGAGAGGTGTCAGTCGCCGTTCGCGTCAAGCCCGATCCTTACTTCGAGCGCAAGGGCGACGACATCCACACCGAGGTGCCGGTAACCTTCAGCGAGGCCTACCTGGGCAGCGAGATCGAGGTCGGCACGGTGCACGGGCCGGTGCGTGCCCGCATCCCCCCGGGAACTCAGTCGGGGCAGCGCTTTCGCCTGCGCGGCAAGGGCATCCGCAACGTCCGCACGGGCGTCAATGGCGACCACTACTACACGGTGAAGGTGGTGGTGCCCAGGGTCGTGTCGCCAGCCGGCAGGGAGGTCGCCCGCAGGGTGGCCGAGCTGTACAGCCAGGATCCCCGCAGCGGCCTGCCCCGCTCGCTCGAGGCTCGGGGTTGAGGAAGGGAAGGGGTTGAAGGCCGCGGGCTAGCGGGCCAGGTTCTCCACCAGGGGAATCGCCTGGTCGATGGTCAGTCCATGGGCGAGCTGGAGTGTCCTCTTCTCGCTCCATCCCTGGGGCCGTGCCACGATGTACTCCAGCTCGCTCCCGGCCACGCGGTAGGCGACCGGGGAGAGGTTGGGGCCCAGGACCACCCGCGCTCCGGCCAGGGAGATGTCGCCAGGAGTGGGAAAGACGGTGCGAACTCCGAAAACCGGCCGATGCCGGCGGCGCTGCACCGTGCCCACCAGACCGCTCTCGCCGTCGGGAGGGGGCTCCAGCTGGAATCCCACCTCCACGAGATGGAACAGACACACCCGGGGGGTGGCAAAAAACAGCAGGGCTCGGTCGTGAGTCGGTTGGGAGGCGAACAGTGGGTGTTCGACGACGCTGGCGGGGGGATCGATCTCGCACGGAATACCGGAGGCGGCGAATTCGCCGAGGTTGCGCGTGCGCAGCCGATCGTCTTCGGTCGGGTCGGCGGTGAGGCGCAACAGGGCGTAGGAAGCGTCCTGCGCCTCGCCGACCCCTTCCCACCACATGACGTGCAGGAAGCTGTCGCGAACGGTGACGGTGGCTTCGGGATCCTCCGGGTCGGGAATGACAGAGGTCACCTGGGAGAGGCGGATGGTCGGGAAGCGGGGGTTGGTCCAGAAATCACCCGACAGCCGCACCAGCTGCTCCCACTCCCCGCCATGCCACACGGCGGCGAGAACTTCCGAAAGCCCCTCGCCCCAGTTGCGCTGCCAGACTACCGCCACCTTCCCCGTCACCTCGTCGGCTGCCACCTGGATTTCGGCGTCGTTGGATCCGGGAATACCCACGATGAAAGGAACCGTACTGGTGAGGAGATTGACGCCACCGCGATCGGCGCTGAGGACCAGGCCCATGGGTTCGGCGGTGGCTTTCCAGAGCACGCCGCTGCGGTCCAGGTAAAAGGGCGTCGCCGCCCAGCCAGTGCTGGCAACCGCGACCCCGAGCGCGACCACTGTCAGCAGTCTTCGCATCGCTGACCTCACGCCTTCAGGTTGATGACCTCGCGGACGTTGAAGGCAGCGAAGAAGCTCTTCATGCCCTTGAGGTCGGGGTAGTGACTGGCGAGCAGGTCGAGGTATTTCTCCCCGGCCTCCTCGTCCCCCTCGTCCATGGCAGCGTCGGCGAGCAGCATGAGGGTGTTCCGTTCCACTCCCTGGTGATCGTACTCGCGCGCCAGGGCCAGGGCCTTCTCACCCCACATGCGCCCCTCGGCGTATCGCTGCAGCTGCAGTGCACCGTAGCAGATGTCCTGATAGATTTCGGGAAGGTACTGGCGGGCACCGACGCTCTCGATCACCGCGGCGGCCTCACAGCAGAGCGCCATGCCCTCGCTGACACGCCCGGTGCACATCAGGCAGTACCCCAGGTTATCGCGGGTGATGGCGCTGCCGATGACATCCCCCGAGTGCTCGGAGTCGAGGCGGAGCACCAGTTCGAAGCACTGCGCCGCCTCGGCGAACTTCGACTCCTTGAGCGCCAGCACGCCCTGCTGGTTGCCCGAAGCGGCGAGGCTGCGGGGCTGCCCGCAGATCTCGGCCAGCTCGGAGGCGCGGCGGGCGTAGGCCAGCGCCCGCGAGATGACGCCCTCCGCTTCGTACGCCTGGGAGGTGTAGTAGGCAGCCATCCAGGCGGTGAACGGGTCGCGGCTGCGCATGAGGATGTGCTTGAGTTCGGCCGAGACCGAATCCAGCCGGTCCAGCTCGGCGAGGACGACGCAGCGATTGCAAAAGGCCCGGTCGACCAGCTCCCGGTCGCCGCCTCGCCTCGCCTCCCCCTCGGCCGCCTCGAACAGGTGCAGAGAACGCTCGAGCCGGCCACGGGAGAAGGCGCGTTGAGCCAGGGCGGTCAGCCGCAGATACCGTTCCGTCGGGGCCATCTAGCGGGCACTCCCACCCGACTCGCGGGCGATCTTGAACTCCACGAAGGCCTCGACCTCTGCCTGTGCGTCCTCGCTGAGCATACGAAACGAGTGTAGCAGCGCTGATTCCCGTTCCGTCAAGCCCCGCCGCCGCCCGTCCTCGAAAAACTCCGAAAAGGAAATCTGGAACGTCTGCAGGATGCGAAAGAGAACATCGAGGGGGACGCGGTACTCCCCCTTTTCCATGCGCGACAGATCGGACTGTTGAATGCCGATTTGGCGCGCCAGCTCCGTCTGGGTGAGATTCCGCTCGAGGCGCTCCTGCCGGATACGCCGACCAACCGCCGAGGCGGGCATCAGGGGCCTCGTCGCCTGACTCATCGCTGCCTTGCCGCTTCCGAAGCTTGCTGCAACAATTCTCGGAAGCCTATTCTTATGCTACGTTCGCATGGGGCGAGTGTCAAGGGCCGTGAGGGTCGAGCAGGACGGCCCCGGCAGGTCGGGGAGATGAGCGTGCAACTCGTGCGAGTGCTGGTGAACGTGTGGCGCTGGCGCAGGCTGGTGAAGCAGCTGGCGTGGCGCGAGTTCAAGGTTCGGTACGCGGGCTCGGCCCTGGGGGCCGCCTGGGCGGTACTGGAACCGGTCATCCAGTTCGGTCTGTATCTCACCGTCTTTTCGGTGCTGCTTGGCATGCGTCTTGAAGGAAGGCCGGGGGTGGCAAGTTTCGGTCTTTACCTCGTCAGTGGACTGGTGCCGTTTCTCGCCCTGCAAGAGGTGTGGGGGAGGGCGGTGGAGTTGGCCCGCGCCCAGGCGCAGCTGGTACGACACGTCAGCGTGCCACTGGAAGTGATGCTGGCGGGGACGCACCTTGCGGTGATGGCGCGCTACGGGATCGCGCTGGCGCTGGTGGTGGCCTACGCCGTGGTGAGTAGTCCGGCGGTCGTGGGCGGAGTGGGCTGGCTCCTGCTGGGGGTGGTGACGGTTCTCCTCGGAAGCTTCGGCGGCGCCCTGGTGTTGATGCCGGCGGGGGCGTTCCTTCCGGATCTCGGCCGGGTGGTCGGGCTGGGCATGATGGTGATGCTCTTCGCCACCCCGGTGCTGTACCCGGAGAGCGTGGTGCCCGGCCCCTGGGCGAGCTGGTTGTTCCTCAACCCGCTCACTGGAATGGTGGATGTTTTCCGCGCCGCCACCATGGGGTCCAGCGTGTCGCCGCAGCGGCTGGGGGTGTTCGTGGGAGTGTCGCTTGCTGGCCTGCTGCTGGGGGCAGCGGTCTTCGCCCGCCGCGCCGCAGCGGTCCGCGATCTGGTGTAGCCAAGACGGTGTTTGCATCGTGGAAGGAGGAAGTAATGTCGATCCGTTCTGTCGTGTCACTTGCAGGGCTCGCGATGATTGCCGCGCTGGCGGGAGCGCAGTCGCCGCCGCCAGCACCGCGGCCGCCCATGCCATTGCCACAAATGCCGGTTCCCGCCACCCCCACTCCCGCGGCCGAGGCCCCTGTGGTCGACGAGTGGGCGGAGTTCATGAAGGAGTACTACAACGTCCACAAGGTCCCCAAGGCCAAGGCGATCCGTCTGTCGCAGCAGTTTGCCTGGCCCCACGCGGTGATGAAGATCAAGATGGAGGTCGTGGACGAGGACGAGGAGTTCCTCTACTTGCGGAATCTGCCCATCGAGGATCCCGAATCGGGCGCCCACAACGCCTGGCTGGCGCGGGAGCAGATGGAAGCGATGGCGATCATGCAGAAGGAACGCAGTGACGCCAACTTCGTCCTCAACGTTTCCGAGGTGTACGTGCCACCGCCCTTCACCGATCGGCTGCGCTTCGTCGAGCGCAGCGAGGGGCTACCCAAGGAGGGGCGCTGGCAGATGGGTTTGGCGGTCGCCGATCTCAACGGCGACGGGCTCGTCGACCTGGTGCTGCCGCCGCCGCGTCTCGGTGACGGGCGCCCTTCGGTGGCGCTGCAGACCAAGACCGGGTGGCGCCTGTGGCGAGAGGCGCGCTGGCCATCAATCCCCATGGACTACGGCGACGTGGGCGTGGCCGACTTCGATGGCGACGGCCATCTGGACATCGTCCTCACCAGCCACTTCAAGCGCGCCTGGGTGCTGTACGGCAACGGCAAGGGGGACTTCACTCGCTTCGTGGAGCTGCCGCGGGCCAACATGACGGCCTCGTCGCGGGCTCTGGCGCTGGCGGATTTCGACCGCGACGGTCGCACCGATGTGGTGCTTCTGGCCGAGCTGGATATCGACCTCGGCACCAGCCAGGGGCTCGCCAACGGCTTGCTGCAGGTGGTTCTCAATCGCGCCGACGGGTGGGTCAACGTGGATGTCTCCGGGACCACGCCCAACCTCTATGGCGACAAGGTGGCGGTGGGGGATTTCAACGGTGACGGGGCGCCGGACATCCTCGTCTCGTCCCACAAGAACGTGTTTCCCTACTGGATCTATCTCAACTCGGGGGACGGCCGCACCTTCCGCCCGGTGTCCAGCCCGGAGTTCCCCTACCTGGCGTACGGCCTGGCGGTGGCTGCCGGAAACCTGGATGGCAAGAAGGGCGACGAGGCGGTGGTCGGCTTTGCCCAGAGCCCGCGCTCCGGCGGACAGCAGCACCCCATGAATGCGGTGGCCATTTTCCGCATCTCCCAGCAGGGGGACGAGGTGGCGGTCAGTCGCGATCTGCTGCACGCCGAGCATGCCGATTTCGACCGTTTCACGACTGCTCGCCTTCTCGACCTGGACGGCGACGGCCGGCTCGATCTCGTGCTCGGCCGGCAAAACGGTGGGATCGACATCTACCTGCAAGGAATCGACGGGACTCTCTACCGCGAGCGGGCCGCGGAGCTGGAATTCGGGGACGCCTACATCAACGATTTCGCGCTGGTTCCCCTGGCGGGCGGGAGCAAGGGCCTGGTGGTCATGTCCTCCGATGGGCGGACGACACCGGGATCCCTGAGGGTGTTCGAGATCCACAAGAAGTAGCCGCGCCCGCCGCCCTGGCGCCCGGCTGAGCATCTCCCCTGAGCTTGCCAGCACAAGCGGCAGGGTGAAGCGGAGCCTTGCGCAGCCCTGGGCCGGCAGGCAGTTGGGTTGACGGTGGAGGAAGCTTGCCCGGGGCAGTCTTGCCGGGGCCTGGTACGTACGTGATGGCAGCTGTGACAGTGGCCTCCGCCGACTGCCGCTGGCCGCGCTGCCACCGTGTGTGCCGACCCGGCGGAGGGCATGCTCGCGAAAGGAGAGGCTGCACCCCTTCCTTGCGCTGGCACCCTGTCGCCTGCCGGTGGGCCGACCTCGTTCCCTCACCCCCGCCCCGCCACCCCAGGTTCCGTCTCCCAACTGGGGGCGGAAGGCCTTCTCGTCGCTTGACACACCGGGCGACAGTTCTCAAACTGTTGTCATGCCTGGCGAAGTGGCGGTCGAGACGGGGGTCTTCGGCCCGTTACAGGTGGCGAGGGCGCTGGCGCCGGTCTGCCGGCCGGGCAGCCGAGGTCGGATCGTCGTTCGCCAGGCGGCGGCGACGCGGGTCCTCTGGTGGGTTGACGGGCATATTCGCGCGATCACCTCGGAAAACGACAACGAGTGGTTCGGTACCTGGCTTCTCACCAAGGGGCTGGTGAGCGGGCCGGTGCTCGCCCGCGCTCTCAAGACCCGCGCGGAGGGGGAGCCGCTGGGTGCCGCTCTGGTTCGCAACGGCGAGCTCAACCCCCTGCGACTGCAGGTCGAGCTGGAGGAGCTTTCCCTCGCCCTGGCCGCCAGGATCGTCGTCGCCGACGGAAGCTTCGAGGCCGAAGCCGGACCGGCCTTGCCGGCGGGCAGGGAAACCCTGGATCGCTCCCTGCGCGCCCTCTTTGCCGCCGCAGTGCGTCGCGTCCCCGACGTGGAGGTGCTGGAACGACTCCTGGGCGATGGAGCCCGCTGGGAGGCCGTGGCGGCCACCGTCGGGATCGACAAGGGGTTTGAGCCCAGCGCCTTCGAACGGTTCGTGCTCGACCAGTTGACCCCGGCGAAGACCCTCGACGGTCTTCGGGCTCTGGCTCCGGCTCAGTTTCCCGACACCGTGCGGGCGCTGGCGGTGCTCGTGGCCACGGGGCTTGCCACGCCGCAACGAAAGCCGTCATCGGTGATCGATACGGCGATTCATGCGCCCCCCCCTCCCAGCGCCAGCGGCCCCGCCGGCGCTCGTGCGCTGCCGCCGGCCAGCCCCCGCGTGAAGGAGTTGCTGGCCCGTCTGGAGGAGGTGGAGCTCGAGGCCCTGGCCAGGTATTCCCCCGGCGCGGAGCAGCCGCGAGAGACCTCCAACCGGCGCAAGGGAGAATCCTTCCGGCGCACGGCGCTGCGCATGCTGGCAGAGGGGGAGGACGAGAAGGCAGCGTACCGGCTCCTGACCCGCGCCGCCAACCTGGCTCCCTCCGCCGGGGTACTGGTGGATCTGGCGCGCTACGAGATCCAGCACGAGCGCTGGCACGCACGGGTGGTGGAGCATCTCAAGCGCGCCCTGCAGATGGACGCCGCCTGCGAGGAGGCGTGGTCGTTGCTGGCCGAGTACTGGGAGCTGCGCCACCAGCAGGACAAGCAGAGGAGGACCCTGGAGCGCTGGCTGGCTGTCAACCCGGCCAGCGCGGTGGCCCGAGAAAAGCTAGAACAGCTCGACCGCTCCCACCACTTGCGCTGACGTCAGGGCGCCGGCGCCGGCTCCCAGAAGGGGTAGAAGCAGTACCACTGGTGCGGCCACTGGGCCACGCGGCGCTCGAGCACCTCCACCCAGCGCGCCATCGCCCGCCGAACCTTCACCTCTTCCTCTTCCTCGCCTTCAATCACGATGGGAGGCTCGTAGACCACGCGAAAACGGCGATCCGGCTCGAGCACGAAGAACACCGGCACGATCACCGCGTTGGCCCGAAAGGCGAGCAGGAATGGCCCCGGCGGGAAGCGGGCGGGCTCGCCAAAAAAGGGCATGGCCCATCCGGTGTTGTTGAAGTCCCGATCGCCGTGCGCCGCCAGCACCCCTCCCTCGCGCAGCACGCGCAGCGCCGGCACCACCGAGAACGGCGAGGCATCCACCGGAATGCCCTTGACCCGACCCAGCGCTCGCATGCGAGCGCGAAACTCTTCGGCGGTGGCGAAGCGATCGCGCCAGTACAGTACCGCGATTGGCTCCCTGGTCTTGCCCAGGGCCACGGCCCCCACCTCCGGATTGCCCAGATGGGCGGTGAGCAGCAGCGTTCCGCGGCCGCTGGCGCGGGCTGCCTCGTAGAACTCGCCCCCTTCGATGGCCGCCACCGCCCCGGCGAGCTGTTCGGCGGGCTGCTGCGACCAGCGGAAGAAGTCGATCCAGTGGTAGGCGTGTTCGAACATCATGCGCCAGGCGGTGCGTCGGACCTGCGGATGGGCCCGCGGCAGGCCGAGGATGCGGGCGCAGTTACCCTGCACGGCCCGCATGTATTTGGGCCGCAGCAGGACGAAGGGGGCAATCACCAGCCAGCGCGCCATCCAGTACATCAGCCCCACCGGCCAGCGGGTCGAGGCCCACACCAGCGTCGGTATCCAGAAGCCGAAGTACAGACGATAAAATGCCTGGACGAGGCGAGGGGAGCCCGCCATTCGCGACTGCACGCGGGGATTCTAGCGCTTCCCCGGCCCCTCGGCCCGGTGCAAGAACACCAGCAGGGTACCCGAGGAAACCTCCACCACCACCCGACGGCCCGCGGCCCGATTAGACACCCCGGTTCTCTCCATGAGATCGAGGGGCTCACCGACGAGTCCCCAGCGCAGGCCGGCGGTGCGCACCCCCTCGCAGCGACCCCAGGGCAGGAGGGATACCACCTGCCCGGGCCAGGTGGCAAAGACTCGCCGCCCAAGAACGGGCACGATCCGGCAGCGTTCGTCCACGAGCTCGAACGAGCCCTGCGGTGCCCACCGCGCCACCACCCCCAGCGCCTCCAGGGCGTGGTCCTGGTATCCGCCAGTGGCGGCAAGGACGAGGGCCCGCCGTACCTGGAGCTCATCCACCAGATAGGCGAGGGTCTTGTGGAGATCGGTGTGCTCCTGGTCGCTGCGAAGAACCAGGCGCTCCTCACCGATCCAGGCCCGCGCCCCGGCACGGATGGAGTCCAGATCCCCCACCACCGCCGTGGGTCGCACACCGATGCGAGCCAGGTGATTGGCGCCACCGTCGGCGGCCACCACCCCGGCAGCGGCGCGGAGCAGCTGCACCGACCACGGCTGCCAGCGCCAGGGGGCATTGGCGACGATCACCCACCTTCCCACCGTGTCAGAATATCTCGCCTGGCGGCAGGACTACCGGCAGGAATGGGCGATCACGCCGCTTCATTGTCAGTGGGGAGGGGAGAGCAAGGGATGGCCGCGGATCCTCGCTTCCAGGTGATCAACCTCGTGGCGGTGGGTGACGAGGTGGCGGTGGTGTGGGGAGATGGGCACGAATCGTACTACCCAGGCGAGGAGCTCCGGCGCGCCTGCACCTGCGCCTCCTGCCAGGGGGAGCAGCACCTGTTCGGGCGCGCCACCTTGCCCACCATGAAGCCCTACGCTGACGGGGCGTTTCACCCCGTGGCGGCGAGCCTGGTGGGCAACTACGGCCTGCAGGTCAGGTGGGGTGACGGCCACCAATACGGTATCTATCGGCTGGACTGGCTGCGGCGCTCCTGCCCCTGCGAGACCTGTCGTGCCATCGCCGCCCGGCACGATCAGTAGGCGTGGCGGTGCCGCCAGAAGCGCAGCAGGGTGAGCCAGAGGATTTTCACGTCCAGCGCCAGCGACCAGTTGTCGATGTAGTAGAGGTCGTACGCGATACGTCGGCGCAGGGAGCTCTGGCCGCGCAGATCGTGCACCTGCGCCCAGCCGGTGAGGCCGGCGCGCACGCGGTGGCGGGCCATGTACTCGGGGTAACGCTCGCGGAAGCGGGCGACGAATTCGGGGCGCTCCGGTCGCGGCCCCACCAGCGACATCTCTCCCTTGAGCACGTTGACGAGCTGCGGCAGCTCGTCCAGGGAGAAGCGGCGCAGCACGGCACCCACGCGGGTTACCCGGGGGTCGCGGCGAGCCGCCAGGCGCGGCCCGGTGTCCGCCTCGGCGTTCGGGATCATGGTGCGGAACTTGAGGATGCGAAACGGCCGGCCATCCAGCCCCATGCGCAGCTGGCGGTAAAACACCGGGCCGCGGTCCTCCAGGAAGACGGCGATGGCCACGACGGCCAGCAAGGGCCACAGGAGCGCCAGAGCCAGACCCGCCAGGGATACGTCCATCAGACGCTTGATGAGGGTGCTCCAGCCTTCCAGCGGAATGCTGTTGAGGTTGATGACCGGCAAGCCGTCCAGATCCTCGACGCCGGCGCGCAAGACGTAGTACTGCAACAGATCCGGGACGACCCGTACGTCCAGGATGAGGGGCTCGGCGCGCTTGAGCAGCTTGACCACCTTGTGCTGGGTGCCCAGTGGCAAGGCGATGTAGAGCACCCCCACGCGGTGCTCGCGCACCACCCGGTCCAACTCGTCCAGCGTCCCCAGCACCGGGAAGCCCTGGAAGACCGAGTGGGCCTTGCCGGGGTCGTCGTCCAGGAAACCCACCACGTCCAGGCCCAACGCCCGCTGCCCGGCGAGTTTCTCCGCCACCAACCGGCCCAGCTCACCCGCGCCGGCGATCAGCACCCGCTGGCGATGACGCGGAGACGCCCATACCCGGGCCATGACTGACCAGAAGGCGAGACGCGCCAGACTGACCAGCACCACGTCGAGCACCGCGAACAACCCCAAGGTGAGTCGCGAATAGGTGAACTCGCGATAAAACCCCAGACCCGCCGCCAGCACCAGCATGGCCACCAACACGGCGGTGGCCACGGCAAACACCTCCTCCACCCGGGAGCGCGACGGTCGGCCCTGGAGGAGACCTCGGAAGTAGAACACCACCGGCCAGATCAGCGCGATGATGGGAAACAGGGCGAGGTATGGCCCGAAGGGCGGCACGCCCTTGGTGACCGGTACCACCTCCAGTTCAAAGCGCAGGTAGAAGGCGAGCAGCAGCGCCCCGTAGGTGGCGAGGAGATCGACCACCACCAGCAGGGCACGGTTGAAACGGAGCTTGTCGCCGATCATCAGGTGGCCCGGCGCGCCGGCACGACGCGCTCCACCAGGTAACGGAAGCGCCGGCGAAAGCGCTCGCGGGAAAAACTCTCGGCCCGCACCCGCAACGTCGCCGCATCCCAGTTGCTAGCCAGCACCCGCCGGCAGGCCGCCGCCAGCGCTTCCACCGAGCCGTCGGGGGTCAACTCGCCGTGACGCCCGTGGATCACCACATCGGCGGTGCCGCTGTGCTGGAGGCCCACCACCGGAGTGCCGCAGGCCAGAGCCTCCACCGCCGCCATGCCGAAGTCCTCCACGTTGGGAACCAGCAGTAGACCGGCGCTGCGGTACTCATCGCGCAGGCGCTCACGGCTGACCCGATCCAGGAAGGTCACTCCGTTCGGTGCGCGCCAGGTCAACTCCCGCCTGAGCGGTCCCTCCCCGACGATCCGCAGAGGTAATCCGAGCTGTGCCGCCACCGCCATGCCCACGTCCACCCTCTTGTACGGAACCAGAGCGGCAACCATCAACAGGTGCCCGCCGCGGCTGCCGCCGGGGGTGAAGAAGTCCACATCCACCGGCGGCGGCACCACGTCCGCCTGCCGGCGCCAGTAGCGTTCGATGCGGCGCGCCACCAGCTGGGAGTTGGCCACCAGGTGATCGACCCGGGCCGAGGAAATCACGTCCCAGGTGCGCAGCCGCTCCAGCTGCGTGCGCACCAGGGAGCGGGCAAAGAACGGCACCCGCCGCAGGTACTCCTCGCGCTGGTCCCAGGCGTAGCGCATGGGCGTGTGGCAGTAGCACAGATGCACGGCCTCCGGTGGGGGGATCACCCCCTTGGCCACGCAGTGGCTCGAGGAAACGATGAGGTCGTATTCATCCAGCTTGAACTCGGCCACCGCCGCCGGCATCAAGCGGAGCAGCCCGCGATAAAAGCGCCCGCCCAGGGTGAGTCGCTGCAGGTACGAGGTGATGATCGGGTGCGAGGTCAGTTCTCCCTCGATGGCGCCGGGGCGGACAAAAAGGGTGTAGATCGGCGCCTGGGGGAAAAACGTCGCGATTTCCGCCAGCACCGCCTCCCCGCCGCGCATCCCCGTCAGCCAGTCGTGCACCAGCGCCACCCGCATCCACTACTCCTTCCTCGCCGCCTGGTACAGCGCCACGGTGGCCGCCGCCGCCTCGCTCCAGCGGTAGGCCGCGGCGCGCCGCCGCCCCTTCTCCGCCAGCGATGCACACAGCTCTCCGTCCTCGACCAGGCGGCGCATGGCCGCCGCCAGCGCCACCGTATCGCGGGGGTTCACCCGCAAGATTGCATCCCCGGCCACCTCGCGCACCGCCGCCACGTCCCCGGCCAGCACTGGCGTACCGCTGGCCATTGCCTCCAGTACCGGCAGACCGAACCCCTCGTACAGGGTCGGGTACACGAAGCAGCGCGCACCGCGGTAGAGGGCGGCCAGCTCGTCGTGGTCCACATGCCCGAGACAGCGAACCAGCGATCCCAGGCCCATGGCGCGGGCACGGTTCGCAAGCGCTCCGTCGGGGCGGAAACCCCCGACGAAGAGCATGGGCGGAACCCCCTGGCGCTTTTCGTGAACGAGCATCTGGTAGGCCTTCAACACCCCTTCCGCGTTCTTGTGGGGTTTGTGGTTGCCCACGTGCAGCAGGTACTCCCCGGGCACCCCGAGCCTCGCCCGCAGCGCCGCCTCGGCCGCCGGATCACTCGGTCGCGAGAACACCGGCAGCACCCCGTTGGGGACCACCTTGAGCTGATCTTCACCGGCGCCAAAAAAGCGTTTGAGGTCGTTGGCCGTGGTCTGGGAGGCGGCGATCACATGGCGCGCCCGCCGCACCGCCCAGCGGATCATCGTCCGGGCGTAGGGAAGACCCAGGCGGGAAGGCAGGAACTCCGGAAACAGCACATGGATGATGTCATGTACGGTCACCACCAGCCGGCCCGGATACAGGAGGGGGATCACGTAATGGGGAACGTGCAGCACCCCGACCCTGGCGCGCATCGCGGCGAGCGGGACGACAAGCTGTTCCTTGATCGAATACCCCGGGGCCTCGACCTCGACGACGCGCCAGGACGGCGGCAACGCCGGCAGGAGCCCGCGCCCGGCAGGGGTCACCATGACCACCACCCCCTCCAGATCCTCATGGGCCGTCAGACCCCCGAGGAGTCCCTGCAGGTAGGTGCCGATGCCATAGTCAGGCAACTTGCGCGCGTCGATGCCTAGGCGCTTCATGACGCCAACCCATTCTAGCGGGGCGGCGGCCCGACCCGGCGAGCGGCCGAGGTGGCGCCGTTGGGGCACGGGCGGGGGCAATCACTGGAACTGGCGTGTCGCCTCGAACGGGCAACTTCTGTCAGCAGCGCGTGCCAGGTGGGGGTGACGACCTCCCAGCGCCAGCGTCGGGCCTGCTGCCTCGCCCGGGCAGAGAGTTGGTCCCTTGCGGGCGCCTGCAACACCTCCTCCAGGGCGGCAGCGAGGGCCTGGGAGTTGCCCCGGGGAAAGTGCCGGGCCGCCCCGCCGGCCACCTCTCGCAGGGCCGGGGCATCGCTGGCCACGCAGACCGCCCCGCATGCCATCGCCTCCGCCAACGGCAAGCCGAAGCCCTCCTCCTCCGACGCCACCACCACGATCTCGGCGTGGGCGAGAAGGGCCCGGGCCTCCTCCCTCGTCACGTAGCCCGGGAGATGCACGCGCCCCGGCGCGGGGTGGCGAGCCAGGGCCTGCTCCAGCCGCTTTCCACCCCACCCACGCCCTCCCGCCAGCACCAGAGCGGGCGAGTTCGGATGCCGCTGCAGGAGCCGGCCGTGGGCCTCCAGCAGCGTGACCACTCCCTTGCGCGGCTCCAGGGTGCCCAGCTGCACGAGAAAGGGCGCCCCGCCGGCAAACTTCTCTCGTGTCTCCTGCCGCGGCGTCGCAACCGGGAGGAAAAAGAAAGGATCCACCCCGGGGGAGATGACCGCCGCCGCCCGCGCCTGGACGGGCAGCAGCTCGCCCAGGCGGGCGCGGGTGGCGTGGGAGACGCACACCACGGCGTCGGCGGCAAGCACGGACTCCTCCAGGTAGGCGTTGAAGCAGAACCGGTTGGCCACCGTGTGGTGGCCGGCGTGGGTGCGTGGGGTGAGATCGTGCACCACGGCCACTCCGGGGGTCGCCAGCCGGCGCGGCAGGATGGCCAGCGTGCCGAGAAACACCTCGACGCAGCTCCCGATCTGCCCCGCAGCGAGGGTGTGTAACCACAGCGTGCCGGGCAGCGGCAGGGAGGGCCAGGAGACCTGCATCCGCTGCCGCACCGGAGCGGGCAATTCGAGGTCGGTGCGCCGGGGCAGAAAACCGACGAAGCTCCAGTCCGTCGAGTTGGCCAGGCCTCCCAGCAGCCCCTCGAGCCAGGCGCCGACGCCGGTGCGCGGGCCGACCAGCGGACGGGCGTCAAACCCGATACGCATCCGCGTACCGGCAGGGGAGACCAGCAACCCGGCGAAACACCGTCACGGTTGCCTCCGCCGCCCGCCGCCACGAGAACTGCGCCGCCCGCGCCCGGCCGAGGGCGGCCAGGCGCCGCCGTTCCCCTTCGTCTTCGCCGAGGCGCAGGATGGCTCGGGCGATGTCCTGGGGATCCCCGGGATCCACGTACACCCCCGCTTCGCCTGCCACCTCGGGCAGCGACGAGATGCGGGAGACGATCGCCGGCACGCCGCACGCCATCGACTCCACCACCGGCAGGCCAAAACCCTCGAGCAGGGAAGGGAAGAGCAGCGCCTCGGCGCCGGCCAGCACCGCCCGCAGCTGCCCGCGGGCCACGTAATCCAGGTGGAGGATGCGCTCGCGCACCGGGGAGGAGGCAAGCTCCGCGCGCGCCGCCTCCGTGCGCCACCCCCAGCGCCCCACCAGCACCAGGGCGCCGGGGTAGCCGGCTGCAGCGGCAGCGGCGAACCCCCTGAGCACCCCGACGATGTTCTTGCGCGGTTCCAGCGTCGACACGAAGAGCAGGTAGCGGGGGGGCAGACCGGCGGGCGGCGCGGGTGGCGTACCGTCCAGGAAGGTGGCGTCCACCCCTTCGTGGATGACGTGAATGCGCCGTACTGCTACCCCCTCGAGCTCTGCCAGATCCTCCGCAGTGGCCTGGGACACGGCGATCAGGGCGTCCGCCGCGAACAGCGCCGCGGGAAGATGGCGGCGCAGGTTGTCCAGGGTCTCCTGCTGAACCGTCTCGGGCAGCCGCACGAACGCCAGGTCGTGCACGGTGGCCACCAGGCGGCGCACCGCCGGCCAGTGCCGGCGCGGCACGAAAAAGTTGGGCGCGAAGTACACGTCGTTGCCGTCCAGAAACATCAGCAGCGGTTCCAGGGTGGCGCGCAGGGCGCGAATGGTCGGCCCCACCGGGAGCAAGAACCCCGCCGGCAGGTGATGGAACCGAAAGCGAGCCCGCGGCCCGGCGACGGGGAGCGGGGGTGGGGACGGTTCATCGGGAGCCGCGAAGGCGTGGGCGTAGAGGTTGAGCTCCAGCCCCGGGTCCACCTCCTGGAGGTGGGAGAGGAGGTTCCATTCGTACCAGCCAACACCCGTCATCTTCTCGAAGAAGGGAAAGATGTCGACTCCCACCACCAGCACATCCTGGCCCTCGACCACCCGGCGATACCAGCGCGCCAGCCGGGCGCGCAGCGTTCCCAGCACATCCCGGAGCACGTGGCCGAAGAAGCGAGCGGTGACGGCCAGGCGATGGCCCATGCGGCGCCAAGGGTACACTATCGGCCGTGCCGCGACTGCCCCTCCTTGCCGCTGCGGCGGTTCTTGTCGGCGTGGCCGCGGCGGGCTGGTGGTGGTGGACGGCGCCGCCCCGGGGCCGGGGAGTCGACCTGGCCGCCACCGCCGAGGCGGTACCGCCGGACGCCGAGGGGGTGCTCGTCGTCGCCGAAGCGCCGCGCCTGGCTCGCTGGCTCGCCCGCCACCGCGCCGCCGCCATCCTGGCGCTGGCGGTGGCAGCCGACGCCTCCTCCACTCTGGAGCCCCTGCGCCCGGTGGTGACCCCTTTGATGCGCACCGCCCGGGGGCCCCTGGCGGCCTGGTGGGGAAAATCCGGCAGCGGCCTCTCCGCCTCCGTCTCTCCCGCCGACGTGGTCGGCATGCGCCACCTGGCCGCCCTGCAGGGTCTCGGCTGGGCCGAGGAACCGATCGAAGGGGACGCCGTTCGCGTCTGGATCTTCCGCGGTGCGCCTCCCTCTCGAGACGTGTCTTCCGGCTACCCCCGCCCCCCGGCGGAGGGATCGTGGTCCGCCCTGGCGAAGGTACACGGCCGGTGGTGGGGCCTGCGATTGGCTCGCTCCAGCCTGGAAGCAGAGTCCGGCGCGCCCCCCAGCCTGCCGGAGTGTGGCGGGGAAACCATCGCCGTCTCCTCCCGCCTCGCCCAGCTGCTGGCGGGAGATACCGACCCCACTGTGCTGGCGAGTGCCCTGATGGTTACTCCCGACGGCAACTGGGCCGCGCGCCTCGGAGGGGCGCCTGGCAACCCCATCGAACGGACGCTGCGGGTGCTCGCCGGGCGAAGCCCCTCCGCCGGCGATCCGCCGGTCACTTCCTGGCAAGGCCCCTTCGGCAGCTTCTTCCTGTCCCGCGGGCCCGCACCGGCCATCGCCACCGACTCCGCCTTGCTGGAACGCCTGCCCGTGCCGGACCCCGGGGCCGAATGGGGATGCGTGGGGGGGAAAGAGGCGGCGCGTGCCTTGACGGGCGCCCTGCCCCTCCTGGACCGCCTGCCCGGCCTGCCCTCCCGCGCCCGGATGGCGGCGGTCGCAGAGTCCCTGCACGACATCCAGAGGTGCGCCTGGAGTCTGGAGCCGACCGGCGGTCGGCTCACCCTGCAGTGGTAGGATGACAGCATGGCCACGGTCCGGGTTACCCACAGCGGTGCCACCGCCATCCTGCACCTCGATCGCCCGGCCAGCGGCAACGCCCTCGATCAGGAGCTGATCGCCGACCTCACCCGCGCCGTGGTGGAGGCGCCAGGTCGCGGGGCGCGCGCCATCGTGCTCACCGGCGAGGGGAAGCACTTCTGCGCCGGGGCGGATCTGCGGGGCCTGCTCGCCGGCGCCACCGCGCCGCTGGCAGCGCGGGTTGCCGAAGCCCAGCACCTGGCCGCACTTTACGCCGCCATCCTGCGCTGCCCCCTGCTCACCGTCGCCGCCGTCCACGGCGCCGCCTACGGCGGGGGGGCGGGCCTGGCGGGAGCCTGCGATCTGGTCATCGCCTCCCCCGCTGCTCGCTTCATGTTTTCCGAGGTGCGCCTGGGCTTCGTCCCGGCCCTGATCTCGGTGTTCCTGCCCCGCCGCGTGGCGGTTTCCCGCCTGCTGGAGCTTTTTCTCGACCCGCGCCCCCTGTCGGGCGAGGAGGCCCGCGCGGTCGGGTTGGTGGACGAGGTACGCGAGGACCCCGTCGCGGCCTCCCTGGCGCGCACCGCCTCCGTCGCCGCGGCGGCGGCGCCCGGCGCCGTGGCCGCCACCAAGCGACTGGCCCTGGAACTGACGCTGCCTCATCTCGATCAGCAACTCGCCTATGCAGCCGGGGTCAACGCCGAGCAGCGGGGCAGCCCCGAATGCGTGCAGGGGGTCCGCTTTTTCCTGGCCCACCAGCGTCCGCCGGACTGGAGCACCGATGAGCTGGACGAGGGCAAGGAGTGAGCCGGCGCTGAGGCCCTGGACGCGACCTCACTCCGCCTCGGCGCTCTCCTCCCCGGCCAGTCTGATCAGCATCACCGGGCAGGGCGCCTCGTGGACCACCTTGCGCGCCACTGACCCCAGCAGCGCCTGACGCAGCCCGCGCGTCCCCTGGGTCGCCATGATGATGAGGTCGCAGCGCTCCTCGCTGGCGTACTCGACGATCTTGGCCGCCGGCTTGCCTCGCACCACCTGCACCTTCGCCTGCGGCGTCCCCACCTGCTCCGCGAGCGCGTTCAGCTTCTTGGTCGCCAGCTCCCGCAGGTGGCGGTGGTAATCCGCCCAGGGCATCTGGAACGAGAAGACGTCCGGGTTGGGGAACGAATCGTCCACCACGGCCAGTACCACGACCTCTGCGCCGGTGATCGCCGCCAGGTCTTTCGCCAGCTCCAGCGGGCGCCGGGCCAGGTTTGTGAAATCCTGAGGCACGAGAATCTTGGAAAACATCGCCGGCCCTCCTCCAGGAGTCTCTTCTCCCGTTGCCTGCCCCATCGTAGCGCGAGGCGGCATCTTCGAGGAAGGGCTGCACCCGGCCGAGGGCAATCGGGGCGAGCTGGCGCTGGCTGCCAGGCCTGCATGGCGGCACCTCGGCGATCCTGACGGCATCGCCGAGGGATCGCCTGTCAGGGAGCCGTGTTGACATCCATCGGCGCATTTTTGACAATCGGGCAGGGTGCGAGAGGGGGCATGATCATCCGCGGCGGCACGCTCTTGCCCATGAGTGAGCGTGGGCGGTGGTTCGCCGGAGACGTGCGCCTGGCCGCCGGCCGCATCGCCGGGGTGGGGGAGCGACTGGCGCTGCGAGCCGGCGAGGAGGAGCTGGACGCCTCCGGCTGCCTCGTCCTGCCGGGATTCGTCCAGGCCCACGTCCACGTGGTGCAGGCCCTCGCCCGGCACCGCGCCGACGGGCTGGAGCTTCTGGACTGGCTCACCCGGCGGATCTGGCCCTACGAGGCGGCTCTCACCGAAGACGAGGTCTTCGACGCCGCTCGCCTGGGTATCGCCGAGCTGCTCACCGGCGGTACCACCAGCGCCCTGGACATGGGCACCACCCACTCCCAGGAGGCCGTCTTCGCGGCGGCCGAGCAGCTGGGGATCCGGTTCACCTCGGGCAAGTGCCACATGGATGATGGTCTGGGCGTACCACCGCGGCTGCACGAGGACACCGAGGCCTCGCTGTCCGCGGCGGAGGCGCTGGGACAGCGCTGGCACGGCGCCGCCGGGGGGCGGCTGCGCTACGCCGTGGCCCCTCGTTTCGTGCTGTCGTGCACGCCGGCGATGCTTTCCGGCGCTGTGGCGCTGGCCCAGCAGCACGGCTGGCTGCTGCACACCCACGCCGCCGAGAACCGCCGGGAAACCGAGCTGGTGCGTGAGCAGACCGGCAAGGGGAACGTGGCGTTCCTGGCGGAGATGGGCATCGGCGGCCCGGGCACCGTCCTCGCCCACTGTGTTCACCTGGACGAGGAGGAGTTCGCGCTTCTGGGCGAGCAGGGCACGGGCGTTGCCCACTGCCCGGGGGCCAACCTGAAACTTGCCTCCGGTATCGCCGACCTGCCCGGTTTGCTGGCCCGCGGGGTGAGGGTGGGCCTGGGGGCCGATGGACCGCCGTGCAACAACCGCCTGTCGATCTTCCACGAGATGGCGCTGGCCGGCACCCTGCACACCCTGCGCCACGGTGCTGGAGCCATCGATCCCTGGACGGTGCTGGAGCTCGCCACCTGGCGGGGTGCCCGGGCCATGGGCCTGGAACAGGTCGGACGCCTGGCGCCCGGTTGGGCCGCCGACCTGGTGGTGCTGGAGCCCTCCCCGTGGGCCATGGAGCCGGGAGGGGACCCGGCCGCAGCGATCGTCTTCGGCGCCGGTCCCGAAGCGGTTCGCCACGTCATCGTGGATGGCCAGCTGGTGGTCAGGGATCGCACCCTGCTCACCGCCCCGGCGGAGGAGATCCGCCGACGGGCCCGCGCCAGCGCCGCGCGAGTGGCGGCGCGGCTGGAGTGGTCATGATCTTCCGCAGCAAGTCCAAGTTCGAGCAGCTCGACCAGTACCTGGCGAAACGCGACTACCGCGGCGCCCTGCAGGCGATCTCCGAGGAGCTGCGCCGCCGCCCGGAGAACTTCAACGTGCTCCTGCGCCAGGCCGAGATCCTGGCGCTGGCCGGCGATCGCGACGAGGCCATCGAGGTATACCAGAAGCTGGCCCGGCACTTCGTCGCCGAGGGTTTCTACGCCCGCGCCATTGCCATCAACAGCAAGATCCTGCGCCTGGATCCGACGCGCACCGAGGCGACCCGCGAACTCGCCGACGAGATCGCTCGGCGCCAGGAGGAAGAGGAGAAGCGCCGTCGGCCACCCCTCACCCGGCCGCCGAGCAAGGCGTCCGCGCGCCCACCGAAAGAGCCCCACCAGACGGCGGATGAGCCGGAGCTGGAGCCGGAAGAGGCCGCCACCCGACCGCTGCCCCCGCGCGGCGGGGAGGCGGCGTTTTTCGGTGCCTTTCCCCGCGACGCCCTGGAGAAGCTGCTCAACTCCACGTGCGTGTATACCTTCCAGCCGGGGGTGGTGCTGGTGCGGGAGGGGGAGGACGGGCGCTCCATGTTCCTCATCGAGGGCGGCACCGTGCAGGTGCTGACCACCGACAGCAGCGGCGCGACCATCCCCCTCGCCCGGTTAGGGCCCGGCGAGTTCTTCGGCGAGGTTTCGGTTCTCACCGGGCGCCCGCGTACCGCCACCGTGGTGGCGGAAACCGCCGTCACGGTCATCGAGGTCAGCAAGGACGACCTGGACCAGATCACCGCCACCCACCCCGAAGTGCGGGCGCTGGTCCAGAGGTTCTACGAGGAGAGGGCGCACGCCACCGTCGAGGCGGTGCTGTCCCGCATGCGGCGCCAGCGTGGCTAGGCCGCGCTGCCCCTTGAGCCGGCGCTTCGCCGACCTCGCTCGGCGAGCTGCCGCTGCCCCCGTCGTCGTTGCTCCGGACGGCACACCTGTGCTCACCCGTCATGAACTCCTCCAGCGCAGCCTGGCGTTGGCCGGCGAGCTGAGGCAGGCTGGAGCGAAACCGGGGGAAGCCGTCATCGTGTCGCTGCCCAACTCCTGGGAGTGCGTGGCGGCGTTCCTGGCCAGCCGACTGGCGGGGCTCAGGGTGGCCCTGGTGGATGCCAGCGCCCCGGCGCACGAGCTGGAGCGCTGCGCCCTCACCGTGGGGGCGCGACTGACCATGACCGCTGCCACGCCCCCTGCCCCCGGGCAGGCGGCGAGCGGTGTCGCCATCACCCCTCGGGCAACCGAGCACGGCCCGGTAGCCCTGCCCCCCGCCACCGCCGTACTCAAGCTCACCTCCGGTTCCACCGGCCTGCCCCAGGCGGTGGCGCTGAGTATCCGGCAGGTGACCGCCGACGCCGTGCAGATCATCCGCACCATGGGGCTGCGCAACGACGACACGACGCTGGCGGCCATCCCCCTCACCCACTCCTACGGCTTCGGGTCCTGCCTGCTGCCGCTGCTCCTCTCGGGCATACCCCTGGTCTTCCCCACGTCGCCCCTGCCGGCTGCCCTCGCTGCGGCGCTCGAAGGCGCCGACATCACCCACTTCCCCGCCGTGCCGGCGATGATCCGCGCCCTGGCGGAGATGGGCGACCTCCCGCCCTTGCCCCGCCTGCGCGTGTGTCTCTCCGCCGGCGCCCCGCTGGACCCCGGCGACGCCGCCGCCTTCCTCGCCCGCACCGGCGTCAAGGTGCACGCCTTCTACGGATCTTCCGAGTGCGGCGGCATCACCTACGACCGCAGCGACACGGCGGTGGCGGAGAAGGGGAAGGTGGGGACCCCACTCTGGCGGGTGCGGGTGGAGGTTGTCGATGAAGAGGGACGGGCGTGCCCGGTCGGGGTGGAGGGGCGGGTGCGCGTGACCTCCCCCGCCGTGGCCCTCGCCCTGGTACCGCCGGTAGCCGAGCCGAACCCAATCCAGGGACGTACTTTCCTCACCGCCGACCTGGGCGTGCTCGATGCGGGTCAGAGCCTCACCCTCACCGGCCGCGCCACCGCTGCCCTCAACGTGGCTGGCAAGAAGGTCCACCCGGAGGAGGTGCGGCGCACCATCGAAAGCCTCCCGGGGGTGCGCGCCGCGGCTGTGGTGGGTCTGCCGGCGGGTCACCGTGGTGACCTGGTGGCGGCCCTGGTGGCCGTTGACTCGACGGCCGGGCTCACGGCCGAGCGCATCCTTGTCCACTGCCGGGCCCAGCTGGCCCCCCACAAGGTGCCGCATCGCCTGGTGCTGGTGGATGAGCTGCCGCGCAGTGACCGCGGCAAGGTGGAGCGGGAGCGAGTCCTGGCTTTACTGGGCCCGCCGCGTCAGAACTGAGCCTGCGTGGCGTACCGACGGGCCAGCCGGTGCGCCGCCGGGTCGGGCGGGCGCCGGCGGAGGGCGCCAGGGGCCTGCGAAAAAGGTAAACTATTCGGGCCATGCCCCCCGAACGCGTGGGCCGCTACCGTATCGTTCGCAGCCTCGGGCGCGGCGGCATGGGGGAGGTTTTCGAGGGGCTCGATGAGCGGCTGCACCGACCGGTCGCCATCAAGGGGCTCCTTCATGAACGCCCCACCCCCGAGCGGCGTCGCCGCCTGGAGCGCGAGGCGATGGCGGTGGCCTCGCTCAGCCACCCGGCGGTGACCCACATCTACGAGATCGTCACCGAGGGGGAGCAGGACTGGGTGGTGATGGAGTATGTGGACGGCCGCTCCCTGGCCGACATCGTGGACGAGGGGCCGCTGCCCCCGGCAGAGATTGCCCGCATTGGCGCCGAAGTGGCCGAGGCGCTCGCCGAGGCCCACTCCAAGGGCATCATCCACCGCGACATCAAGACCGAGAACGTGATGATCACCTCCAACGGCCGGGTCAAGGTGCTCGACTTCGGCCTCGCCCGCTGGGACTCGCCCGTGGGGCTGCCCGCCGACCAGCGCATCACCAGCGAGGGGATGGTGGTGGGCACCACCAAGGCGATGTCGCCGGAGCAGGCCACCGACCGGCCGCTGGACGGGCGGTCCGACCTCTTCTCCCTGGGCTCCATGCTCTACGAGTGCGCCACCGGGCGCCCCGCCTTTCAGGGGGACTCGCCCATGGACACCATGCTCAAGGTGGCCCGCGCCGAGTACGAGCCCCTGGAAAGGGCGGCGCCCCACCTCCCCCGCGAACTGGCCCGCGTCATCGAACGCTGCCTGCGCCTCAAGCCCGACGATCGCTTCCCCTCGGCGCAGGCGCTCACCGCCGAGCTGCGCCCGCTCACCGCCGGTTCCCTCACGGGAGCGCTGGAACCGGCGGGGATGACCTCGTCCTACCGGCGGCCGGTGCGGCGCTGGGCGCTGGCGGGGATCCTCACCGTGCTGGCCACCGGGGCGGTGATGGCAGGGGTGTGGCTGGGGGTCTTCGCCCCGCCCCGCGCCCTCACCGTGGCGGTCCTCCCCCCGGAGGTGGTGGCCCCCGCCGGCTCCTCCCTGGCGGCGGCGGCGGTGCACGACGCCATCGTGGCGCGGCTGGCCAGCGTGGAACGCCTGGAGGTGGTGACCGGTCGGGAGGCCCGACAGGCGGCCCGGGAGCATGACGGCGTCACCGAGATTGCCAGCGCCCTGGGTGTCAAGGAGCTCATCGAGACCACCTTCACCCAGAGTGATGCCGGCGGCCCGGCGCGGGTATCGCTGAGCCGCACCGCCGGCCAGACGGGCAAGGTCCTGTGGAGCACCACGCTGGAGGTGGGGACCGACGATCTGCTGCTGCTCCAGGACGCCATCGCCACCGCCCTTTCCGACGCCTACCGCGGTTTCGGGTTCAGTAGCGAGACCCCGCCTCGGGAGGCCAGCGAGGAGGCGCTGCGCGCCTTCCTGGAGTACCGCGCCCACCTCGACGGGGGTCGGGTGTCCCGCGGGATGGCGGAGGAGGTGGAGCTGCTGGAGCGAGCGGCCCGGCTGGCGCCGCGCTTTCTGGAGGCGCAGGTGGCGCTGGCCGAGCTGCACCGCTACCTGTTCGAGATCGACCGGCGCGCCGCCCACCGCCAGCGCGCCGCGGAGGTGCTGGAGCACGCCGCCCGCCTGCGCCCCGGCGATCCCGGCGTGGTGCGCGCCCGCGCCCGTCTGGCCCTGGCCACCGGTGACGAGGATACCGCCCTGGAGATGGCGCGCACCCTGGTGGCGGCGCGCCCTGGCGACAGCGCCAGCTGGTCCCTCCTCGCCGCCGCCCTGGATCGCGCCCAGCGCCACGCCGAGGCGGAGCGCGCCTACCAGCGGTCGCTGTCCCTGCGCCCCAGCCCCGCCACCCAGCGCAGCCGCATCGCGGCGCGCCTCCAGCGGGGCGACTACGAGGGGGCGCGGCAGCTGCTGGCCCCGCTGCTGGCCGCCAATCCCAACGACCTGCTGGCGCTGGTGCGCCTCGCCGAGGCGGAGATGTTCACCGGCAACCACGCGGAGGCTGAGCAGATCTACCGGCGGCTCGTAGAAAAGCGGGGCTCCCCTGGGGATTTCATCAACCTGGGGATGTGCGTCTTCTTCCAGGGGCGCTACGACGAGGCGCGGCAGGCGTGGGAGCGGGCCGCCTCCCTCGCCCCCGAGATGGCCCTCGCCCGCGCCAATCTGGGCGACGCGCTGCTGTGGTCGGGGGACGAGGTGGGGGCCCAGGCCGCCTACCTCGCCGCCCTGGAGCTGGCCGAGGCCGAGCTCGCCGCGGGTCTTCGCCGCCACGACATACTGGAAACCCGCGCCCGCTGCCTCGCCCACCTGGGACGCGGCCCGGAGGCGGTGCTGGCGATCAACGAGGCCCTCGCCGAGTTCCCCGATCACCCCCAGACGCGCTTCGTGGCTGCCCTGGTGTTCGCGGCCACGGGGGACACCACCTCGGCGCTGGTGTGGGCGCAGAAGGCGCGGGAGCTCCACGCCCCGGCCCTCTGGTTTTCCGGTCCAGAGTTTGCCTCCCTGCGAAAGGACATGCGCTTCCGCGCCCTCATGGGCCAATCGCCCGATTGACTGGTCCTTGGCGCCAGCGACGGTTCTCTTCGTTCCTACGGGTTTGGCGTGGGCGGCTCCAAGGGATCGGACGTTCCACCCGGATCCAGGGCAAACAGCTGTTTCATCTCTTTGGAGTAGAACGCCAGCGCATAGCAGAAGTAACCTCTCAGACGGCAATTCCCGTACGTGACCAGGTCCGGCAGATGCGAGCCCACGGTTGATTTCTCCTGGCTTACCCCCAAGAACGGAGCCGCCGAAACGAAACCGGGCACACCCTGGCGGTACTTATCGGGGACGAACGGCAAGAACTTGACCCCGACGTAGCGAACCGTATCGGGAAATCCTTCGAAGGTCCAGCGGATGTCCTCCTGACCCGGCCGCTCCCAATAGCAGTGCACCCACTTCTTACTGGGGTCAATTTCTGGTACCTGAGTCGCGCTGTTGAACTTCACCCGGACAGTGGTTGACTCGCTCGCCGCCATTGCCGCTTCTCCTTTCTCCGCTCGTTTCGAGCCGTGGTCCTGGGTTGATAATCTAGCCCTCTCACACTCTCGTGACAAGCCCCCCCCTCGCGAGAGCACGTACAATTCCCCCGTGCGCCTCCTCCCCGCCGCCCGCACCGTGGTCGGTTACGCCATGGTGTTCTACCTGTGCGCGGCGGGCTGGTTCTTCGTTCTGGTGCCGTGGAGTTCGCTGTGGACCGAGGTGGTGGTGCCGGCGGCACCGTGGCCGCTGATGCGCTGGCTGTCGCGGGGGGCGGTGCGGGGTGC
>JABRVY010000423.1:0-1581 GCA_039961755.1 Acidobacteriota bacterium
CCCCGGCACGCCCGGAGAATCCAGCGTGACGGGGAGCGCCGGACAGGCCAGCACCCCCAGAACCACCTCTCCCCCCTCGATGAGGGCAATGGCCACCGCGTACTGCTCCCGGCGCAGGAACCCCTTGGTGCCGTCGATGGGATCCACCGCCCAGAACCGCCCCTCCGTGCCGCCGGCGAAGCTTCCCCGGTCGATGGCCTTGAGCACGCCCTCGGGACCCAGGTGAGGCAGCTCGGTCGCCACCGCCTCCAGCACCTGCCGACGCAGCCCATCGTCGCGGCGCAACGCCTCGGCCTGCTCCTCGGCCACCACCGGGACCTCGGGGACGCGCTCCCCCAGCACATGGTCGATCACCGCCTGGGCGGCGAAATCCGCCACCGTCACCGGCGAGCGGTCCTGCTTGAGCACCGCCTCCCCTGAAACCAGGCGCTGTTGCACCCACTGGCACACCCGCGCCGCCGCCACCGCCGCCGCCACCGCCGCGTCGAGCTCCTGATGCACCTCTCGCTCCCCCCGGCCGGGCAGGCTAGCACATGATTGTGGGTACCAGGTACCGATAGTCTTTCCTTTTCGAGCCTCGATCGTCCGGACCGCACCGCATCGGGCGCGCCTGGGCTGGCAGCGACGGGAAGGTGGCGACCGCGGCGGCTACACTACCGGCGTGCACGAACGCGCCCGTCTCCTCACCGAGCTGCTTGCCCGCCGCATCCTGCTGCTGGACGGTGCCACCGGCACCGCCCTGGCCGCCCGCGGCCTCACCGCCGCCGACTACGGGGGAGAGGCCCTCTTCGGCTGCCACGAGGCCCTCCTGTTGCACCGCGCAGACGTCATCCTGGATCTGCACCGCGCCTACCTGGCCGCCGGGGCGGACATCGTCGAGACTGACACCTTCGGCGCCACCCCCATCGTGCTCGCCGAGTACGGTCTGGCCGGGCACTGCCGGGAGCTGAACCGCCGCGCCGCCGAGCTGGCCCGCCAGGCCTGCGCCGAGGTCACCACCCCCGAGCGCCCGCGCTTCGTGGCGGGCTCCATGGGCCCCACCACCAGGGCCCTCACCCTCACGGGCGGTGCCACCTTCGGCGAGCTCCTGGCCGCCTACCGCACCCAGGTGGAGGGCCTGGCCGAGGGGGGGGCGGACGTGCTGCTCATCGAGACCTCCCAGGACCCCCTGAACCTCAAAGCGGCCCTCATCGCCTGCCGGGAGGCGGCCCCCCACCTGCCGGTGGCGGTTTCCGCCACCCTGGAGCCCACCGGCACCACCCTGGGGGGGCAGTCCATCGAGGCGGTGGCGGTGATGGTGGAGCCCTGGGCCCCCCTCTGGGTGGGGCTGAACTGCTCCACCGGCCCCGGGCCCATGGCCGAGCACGTGCGCGCCCTGGCCGCCCTCACCCCCAGCTTTGTGGCGGTGGTCCCCAACGCCGGCATGCCCGATGGCGAGGGGCGCTACCATGAGACCCCGGAGCAGCTGGCCGCCACCCTGGCCCGCTTTGCCGCCGCCGGGTGGGTCAACCTCCTGGGGGGGTGCTGCGGCACCACCGCCGAGCACATCCGCCTGCTGCGGCCCGTGGCCGACGCCCACCC
>JABRVY010000424.1:0-9234 GCA_039961755.1 Acidobacteriota bacterium
CCTCCACCGGCGAGGGCGCTCCTTGCTCCAGCTCGTCGGGGGAGAGGAACGCCGCCAGGAATCGCTCCTTGAGGGCCTGGGCGTCGGACAGCTCGGCGGTGTGCCGCTGCAGCCGGGCCTCGCAATCCAGCAGGCGCTCCTTGTACTCCTTCTCCTGGAACTCGCCGAGCTGATGCCGGAACTCCAGCTCCTCGCGGTCCAGGGTGGCGGCCTCCAGCGAGGCCTGGAAGCGCTCCCACAACCGGCGCAGTTTGGCGTATTCGACTCGCGCCGCGGCCTTCAGGGGGCGCGCCTGCTCCTCCAGCGCCTTGCCGCGCGTCTCGTAGTCGGTGCGCACGCGGGCAAACACGGCGGGCGACACCTGGTCCTTCAACTCTTGCATCCTGGCCAGTCGCCCCGCCAGCAGCTCCTGCTCCTGCTTGATGGTGCACAACTGGTCGATGGCCGACGTGTCGATCTGTTGCAGCTCCTCGATCATCTCTGCCTCCCGCTCACCTTGAGGATCGCGCCGCATGGCGACTGGACGCCGCCCTCTCCCTGGTGTACGGTGCGACGCCAAAAGAGTAGCAGCATGAAGGGGCTATCGTCGAGACGCAGATCACATTCTCGACTGGCCGACGGGGGGTGGGCGTGTTCTGGGAAGCGACGGATGAAGAGCGCACCGCGAGGAGGCGGGAGGTTCTCGCTCGCCTGGGCGCCGCCGGCGGTGTGGCCGAGGAACTGCTCGCCGCCAATGCGCCGAGGCTCCCGGCCGGGATGGGGGCGCCCCGCGGTCCGTTTCCCCTGGAGGACGAGCCCCACCTGGAGGTGTGGCGGGAGTACCTGGGGGAGGCCAGGCAGCGCGGCGCCATCGCCGCGCTGTCCGGTTGTCTTGTGCAGCTCTGCTTCCCCGTGCAGGAAGGTATCAGCCGCAGCGAGGCCTATCTCGCGGCCACCCGCCGGGGAACCCCGGCGCCCGCAGGAGGGGGGGTGGAGCTCGAGGACCCGGAGGGCGTCGAGCTGGAGCTGTACCCCTCCCTCGGCGGCACCATCCCGCTGCTCACCGCCGCCCGCCGGGGGGACTTCGTCACCCTGGTGCGGGCGCTGACGGCGCGCAACGAGCCGGTGCCCGTCCCGGATTCCATGGGGGCGTGCCTCGTCTCGGGGCTCGTCAACTGGGATCGAGTGCGGCGCCACCGGAGGGCCTGGGAGGCGAGGCAGCCCGACGCCGGCGAGGAGGCGTGGCGACAGGAGTTTGCCGCTTTGGCCCCGCGAAAGGAGCTGTACCAGGATCGTCTGATTCTCTCGAGCCGCGGCCCCTACAGCGGTCTGGCCGCGTCCCGGGTGGGGCTGCCGGCGCGGGAGTGGGAGCGGCGGTCACTGCTCCTGCGCCGGGCCCACGAGGCCACCCACTACCTCACCCTGCGGGTGTTCGGTCGGCTCCAGCACAACGTACAGGAGGAGCTGGTGGCCGACTTCACCGGACTGGTGGAAGCCTTTGGCGAGTACCGGGTCGAGCTGGCGCGCGCCTTTTTGGGCATCGAGTCGCTGCCGCAGCTGCGGCTGGAGGGGCGCCTGGCCAACTACCGCGGCTCTCCACCCCTGTCGGAGGAGGCGTTTGAAGTGCAGGCGCGTCTGGCCAGCGCGGCCATCGACGCTCTCGACCGCATCGCGGCGGCGGCCGGCTCCGGCCTGGCCCGGCCCCATCGCCTGGCGGCGCTGGTCTGCGCGCTGGTTCCCCTGTCGCTGGAAGAACTGGCGGGGTTCGACCACTACGACCCTTGGCCCGGAGTTACCGGGGAGTGGCTCGCACCGTGAGCGAGGCTACCGGAATAAGGGTCTCGCGCAACACCTCTTGCACCTCCTCGGGCGAGGCGGTGCGGTAGTCCTCGTCCAGACGGGCCAGCAGGGGGATATCCACCCCCCGGTAGCCGGTCTCGGCGAGCAGGCGAGCGATCTGCCGCGGCTCCTCGGTGGCGCGCCGGGCTGCTCGCCCGAGAAAGGTTTGCGCCGCCTCCAGCTCCTCTCGCCGGGGCCCCTGCGCCAGCAGGGTGGCCACGGTGTCCCCTACAGCGGCCTCGGCCTCGTCCAGACGGTCGGGGGGAAGCAGGCAGGCCACCGCCAGCAGGGACATCGCCGGGTAGGCCTTGGAGGGGCTGAAGGAACAGTCCACTCCGTAGGTGAGGCGGCGGCGCTCCCGCAGCTCCGCGGTGAGCCGGCGGGCGAGGATGAACTCCCCCAGCTTCAGCAGGTGACGGGCGCGCCGCGCCTGCCAGGGCACCGCTCGCCACCCCAGCAGCAGCGCGGCGTGTTTCTCGCGGGTGGGCACCCGCACCGTGGCGGCGAGCGGACCGCCCACCGGGGGGAGGTGACGCACGCGATCCAGCGCCGCCGCGCGCTCCTCCCGCTGCGGTAAGGATCCCAGGGAGCGAGCGACCAGCTCCTCCATCCCAGCCACGTCCATGTCCCCGACCAGGGCCGCCTCCAGGGGGGCGCCACAGATCTCGCCGGAAAGCCAGGTTTGCACGTGTCGCCAGGTAAGGGCGCGGGCGTCAGCATGAGTGAGCAGACGAAGCCGGGGGTCGCCCGAGGACAGCAGCGCCGCCGTCGCCTGCGCCAGCTGCGCCTGCAGGTCGTGGCGCTGCTGTTCCTCCCGCTGGCGCACCCCCTCCCGCCAGCGGGCGAAGGCGATGGGTGACAGGCGCGCACCGGTAAGAAGGAGGTGGAGCAGCTTGAGGGCTTCCTCCACCTCCTCGCGGCTGGCGGTGACGCTCACCGTCACGCAGTCCTCGTCGGCGGCGGCCGCCAGGGAGATGGAGCGGTTCTCCAGGACATCGCGCACCAGGCCGGCCGGTGCCCCGCGACCGGCCGGACGCTGGGCGGCGGCCAGGGCAGCGAGGGTGATCCCCAGGCACCCCTCCTGCTCGCGAATCCTTCCCCCGGGCAGGGTAAGCGTGAGGAAGACACGGCCAGGCCGCTGGGACATGCGGCAGAGGTGGACAGTGGCGCGATTGGCGAAGTGCAGGGTGGTCACCGCCGGGAGGCCGTACCACCGGCGGGCGATCGCCGGCGTCCCGGCTGAGAGGGAGAGGGGCAGGTGGGTGGCGGGCGGCTCGAACTGGGGCGGAGTGGGCGTGGCGGCGGCGCGCTGGTGGGCGGTGAGAAGGTCCGATATGGTCGGGGTGGGCACCCCGCGTCGCGCCGGCACCAGCGCCGCCAGCACCCCCATCTCGGCTGGCAGGGCCGCGATGAAGGCCCGCTGCACAGCCTCGTCGTCGAGGTCCGGGAGCAGCTTCTCTGCCAGAGCGAGCCGCTGGGCCGGCGACAACGGCGGCCTTCCCGTCGGGACCGTCTCCAGCAGATCGGACAGTACCGCCGCGGCTGGCCGGGTCGGGTACTCCTCGGCCCCCTGGCGCAGGGCGGCCCGCAGTGCCGCCTTCGCCGCCGCCAGCTCGGTGGGGTGGAAGCCGTGCCGGCGGGCGCGGTACAGCTCCACCAGGAGGGCCTCCAGGAGAGGGGCGACGCGGCCGGACGGGGCGACCGCCACGGCGCGGCTCACCGCCCACCCCTTGACCAGGGGGGAGGACGAGACGCGGGCGTCGTCGCCAGGGAGCTGACCGTCGGCCAGGCGGTTGGCCAGCCGCCGGTTGAGTATCCACCAGGCCAGTCGCCTTGCCCAGCGGGTGGCCAGCTCCCCTTCGCTCGACGGCGCGGGATCGGGGTGGACGACGCGCTGGCTGGTCTGCAGATGGGTGAGATCGCCAGAACGCAGGGCGACGGCGCGCAGCTCTCCCGAGGCGGCGACCCCCGGATCGGGGGCGGAGGGTGGGGGTCCCTCGCCTCGCCATGGCGCAAAGGCGGCCTCCGCCATGGTCAGTGCGCGTTCCAGCTCCAGCTCGCCCACCACCACCAGGGTGGCCAGCTGGGGGCGGTACCAGCGCCGGTAAAACGCGGCCAGGCTGGTTTCAGTGACCTGGCGCAAGCTCGCGGTAGTCCCCAGGGGGTGCCGGCCGGTCAGGCGACTGCCCGGCACCATGGCGGCCAGCAGCGCCTCCTGGGCGCGACTGCCGGCGCCCAGACGGGCGCGCATCTCCTCCAGGATGATCGCCCGCTGGCGCTCCACCTCGGTGGCGGCAAGGGACATCCCGAAGGCGAAATCGGCCAGCACCTCGAGGGCCCGCTGCAGCACCGCCGGCTCCGCGCAGGGTAGGCTCAGGGTGAAACGGGTGCACTCCAGGGTGGTGGTGGCGTTGTGGTGGTGCCCCAGGGTGGTGCCGAGAGAGGCGAAGAATCGTTCCAGCTCCTCCGGGCGAAAGCGACGGGTGCCAGAAAAGGCCATGTGCTCCAAGAAGTGCGCGTACCCCCGCTCCTCCTCCTCTTCGTGCAGCGACCCTACCTCCAGCCGCAGACCCAGGGCCACGTGTCGCGGCGGGCAGGCGTGGCGCTGCACCCACACCCCCAGGCCGGTGCCAAGGGTGGCTGTGTGGACGTGCGCCGACGGCGGCAGCGGGGGTGAGGCGTCCTCGCGCGGGAGCCGGGCGACCCCAACGCCAATCTCGGGTGGGAGGTTCACTGTTTCCATCGTAACCTGGTTTGTGAGGAGCTGCTCCGAAAACCCGAAAAACCACGCAAGCCATCAATGACAATCAACTTCCTTGCCGTTTCGAAAAGCAGGAACAGAGGCAGTCACGCCCGAAGGCGGCCGGAGGCGAGAGCATCCCGCGGCGCCCGCTTTCCTCCCCCGTGGCGACGACCCGTCGTCAGGAGGGACCGGTCGAGCCTACTTTCCCTGTTCGAACCGGAACCTCGGGCCATGGCGTGTTCCAGTTTCACTGCCAGCACCCCGTTCGCCCTGGAGCCTCGGTGAAGGGGGTGGCACCGCTCTGGCCCTGTTCGAGGTAAGCGAGCAGGAGGTGGAGCCCGCGGTAGGTGGATGGCTACGTTCTGGGCCCGCAGGGATTCTCCAGTGATCATCCGCAGCGGCGTGTCGAGGGTGGCTGTTCCCCGGCCACAGTGCCAGCCGATGCGCCGATCATGGAAAAAAGAGAGAGGGACCAGCCCGTGTCTTTGCATGCCATCTTCTTCTTCCTTTTCCTCTTGGCGGTGGCCAATTTCCCGGTAGGGGCGGCGAGCCTGAGAACGTTCCTGTCGCGCACCCCGGCGATGGCCACTCACCAGGATCTCGATGGCTACAAGGTGCTGGTGCGCAAACAGATGTATCAGGCGCTGCTGCAGATCGTACTCCTGGTCGGGGCGCTGGGGGTAGGGGTCGTCGGGCTGGCCACGCGGCAGCTCTCCCTCTTCCCGGTCCTTGCCGTCAACGGTGGCATCAACGTCGGGGGGCTCGCCGGCAAGCGTCTGGAAGAACGTGCCCGCTCCGTGCCGGTGCGCGATCCCTCTTTGAGCGACGAATATCGACGAGTGAGCGCCTCCTGGTTGACCAGGCCACTGCCCGACTTCTGGTCGCCCACGGTTTGGCGGTTGGTTCTCGTGCTCCCACCCGGTGAGACGGCCGGGTGCCCGCCGTCCGGAACGCGGTCGTCACCGCCAGTGAGCTGGCTCACCGCGGGGACAGACGATGCGCAGTAGACTCAACCGCAAGGCGAGGTCACCATGAGGCAACGGCTGGATCTACTGCGCAAGGCGAAGGCGCCGGATCGTTCCGACTCCTGCATTGATCTGGCACGGCGGGTGCGCGAGCTGCGCCGGGTACTGGGAGCGTCCCATCTCCAGGTTGCCCCGTCGGCGCCGTCGGCGACGGTGGCGGCGGCGTCAGGCACCCGGGTGCGCCGCCGACTGGGCGGACGCCCCTCCCGGGAGCCCCTGCCCGCCCTCGGCGTTGTTCTGCTCAACCGTCTTGCCTATGGGCCGCGCCCAGGCGATCTGGAGGCGTTCGCGTCCCTGGGCGGGGACGATGCTGCCCGCTGGCAGCGCTGGGTGGAGGCGCAGCTCCACCCGGCGACCCTGGCGGATGACGACTGCGACCGGCGCCTGGCGGCCGCCGGATTCACCACGCTCGGCAAGAGCCAGGCCCAGCTGTGGCAGGAGCACCACCGGGGCAATCCCGAGTGGTGGGTGCGGGTGCAACCGCTACTGGAGGTGGAGCGCGCCACCTTTCTGCGGGCCGTCTACAGCCAGCGGCAGCTGGCGGAGGTGCTCGTCGAGTTCTGGCACGATCACTTCAACATTTACGCCTGGGACTATATCGCCGCCCCCACCTGGGCGGCCTTTCACCGCGACGCCATTCGGGGCCACCTCCTGGGCAACTTTCGGGCCATGCTGGGGGCAGTGGCGAAGAGCCCGGCGATGCTGGTGTACCTGGATAACTGGAGCAACCACGTTGCCGGCCCCAACGAGAACTACGCTCGCGAGCTGTTCGAGCTGCACACCCTGGGTCGGCCGGGTTATCTGGGGGTGCGGCGCCAGGCGGAGGTGCCCAGGGATGCCCTCGGTCGGCCGGTGGGGTACGTGGACGACGACGTGTATGAGGCCACCCGCTGTCTGACCGGGTGGACCTTCGATGAAGAAACCGGGGCGATGGCCTTTCCCCCCGATTGGCACGACCGCTTCCAGAAGTGGGTACTGGGGAGGTACTTCCCCCCGAATCGCGGGGCAGCCGCCGAGGGGGAGGAAGTGCTGGATCTGCTGGCGTTCCACCCCGCCACCGCCCGCCACATCGCCTGGCGTCTGTGCCGGCGCCTGGTCGCCGACGATCCCCCCCAGCCACTGGTGGAGGCGGCGGCGGCGGAGTTCCTCGCCGCCGCCCGGGAGAGTGACCAGCTGGCGCGGGTGGTCCGGGTGATTGCCCTGTCGCCGTACCTGTACGGCTGCTGGGGTTTGAAAGTGAAGCGCCCCTTCGAGGCGGCGGTCTCGGCCCTGCGCGCCAGCGGCGTCGAGCTCGGCTTCGCCGCCGACGACGAGACCACCGACGCCTTTCTGTGGCTCTTCGAAGCCACCGGCCACGCCCGCTTCGCCTGGCATCCCCCGGACGGCTACCCGGATCGCCAGGAGGCGTGGCTCGGCACCGGCTCCATGGTGGCGCTGTGGCGCCTGCTCAACTGGCTGGTGTCCGCCACCGACGCCACCGACCGGCCCCTGCTGCAGGCAGTGCCGGCCGGGGTGCCGCCGACCTCGGCGGCTCTGGCCGACTGGTGGATCCAGCGGATCTTCGCCCGCTCCATGGACGCCGATTTCCGGCGCGAGATCGTGGCGTTTCTGGCCCAGGGTCGTGGCGAACATATCCCTCTGCCGGTGACCACCGATGAGGCCACCGAGCAGCGCCTGCGAGCCATGGTGGGGGTGCTCCTCATGTCCCCCCAGTTCTTGTGGAGGTGAGCGGTGAAAAGCACGCGACGGCAGTTCGTGGTGGGGTGTTCGGCGGCGGTGGCCGCCATGGCCGGCACACGCCTGTCCATGGCCGCCTTCGCGACCGAAGCCAGCGCGGGAGATGCATTGGTGGTGGTGTTCCTGCGCGGTGGCATGGATGGCCTGTCGCTGCTGGCCCCCATGGACGGACCCGACCGGGCCCACTACGTGGCGGCCAGGCCGACCCTTGCTCTGCCGGCGGCGGGTAGCCAGGCGCTTCTGCCGCTGGCCCCACCCTTCGGGCTTTCCCCGGCAGCAGCAGAACTTTACCCCCTTTACCAAGACGGCAGGGTGGCGTTCGTGCTGGCCTGTGGGCTCAACCACGACACCCGCAGCCACTTCGATGCCCAGGAGTTCATGGAGCTGGGCACGCCGGGGGTGCGTTCCACCGCCACCGGGTGGCTCACCCGGCATCTGAAGTCGACAACCCCCGCGGGGGGGCCGGTCCTCATCCCCACCCTTGCCGTGGGTGGTTCCCAGCCTGCCTCGCTGCGCGGCGACTGGGGAACCGTGGCCATGACTTCGCCCGACCACTTCAACCTGGACACCGGTCCCTGGCGGTGGCGGGATGCCCAGCGTGCCACCCTGCGCCGCCTGTGCAGCGGCGGCGGCGCCGCCGTCTTCACCGCCGGCAACCGCGCCCTGGACGCCGTCGATATCGTCGAAGCCATGCTGGGGGAGCCGGGGCCCCCGGCCAACGGGGTGCAGTACCCCGAAACCGAAATGGGTCGCCAGTTTCGCCTGATCGCGTCCCTGATCAAGCAGGACCTGGGCTTGCGGGTGGCCACGGTAGATGTGGGGGGATGGGACACCCACGTCGCCCAGGCCTGGGCGCCCGCCGAGGGGTGGTTCCCCACGCTCCTGGGAGAGCTCTCGGCTTCGCTGGCCGCTTTGTATCAGGATCTCGACGGTTCCCAGGCCGACGCCCTCAGCCGCCGGCTGACCGTGGTGGTCCTCAGCGAGTTCGGTCGGCGGGTGCGAGAGAACGCCGACCGCGGCACCGACCACGGCCACGGCAACGTGATGCTACTGCTGGGGGGCAACGTCGTGGGGGGGGTGCACGGTCGCTGGCCCGGACTTGCCCCTGAGCAGCTTTACGACGGTGCCGACCTGGCCATAACCACTGACTACCGCCAGGTGCTGGCCGAAGTCCTGGTGCGCCGACTGGGCAATCCCCACCTTTCGGAGGTATTCCCAGGCCTCGTGGCGTACGCGCCACTGGGCGTGGTGCGGGGGACCGACCTGCCAGTGGATTGACCAGGTCGCGCCTGCGGGCGCCCGTGTCGTTGACCGCTCCCGTGTCCGTTTCGGCGCCGGTGTCCGTGTCCGTGTCCGTGGCCGTGTCCGTGTCGGTGTCCGTGTCCGTGTCCGTGCCAGTGCCCCTGGGTGCGCGGGCCTCCGGCCCGCCTTCACGGCCGGTGCGATTTGCCTCGGCCGGCCCGGTGTCCGTGACCGTGCCAGTGTCCGTGCCCGTGTCCGTGACCGTGACCGTGAGCGTGTCCGGGGCCGGGACAGGGAGTGAGAGGCGGGCGATGGGGTTGGCTGAGCGAGGCCACGGGGGTAGGCTTGACGTCAGCGTAGGGAGAAAAGGGGGGACGATGGCGCGCTTTCGACTCTTGCCGGCGGTGGCCGCGGGGCGGCTGGGCGCTGCCCACTACCTGTACGACGGACTGGCCCGGGGGGCGCCGGTGCTGCACGTGCCCACCCAGAAGGTGACGGAGCGGGTGCACCGGGTGGTCTCCCGCCTCAAGAGGGTGATGGTCCCGGGGGAGGCATGGGAGCTGGAGCGCCTGGAGGGGCTTCTCGCCGATGACGCGGAGCGCAAGGTCCTTCACCTGCTGCGGGAGAAGGGGTACCTGGAGGAGGTGGGGCAAGGGGCGAGCGGTGAGG
>JABRVY010000425.1:0-2193 GCA_039961755.1 Acidobacteriota bacterium
CCGCCGGCAAGCCCGACCGGCTCACCGCCCGGCAGCTCCTCCGGGCGAGTTTCGCCGACTCGATCAGTTTTCCGCCGGGGTGAGCACCACCGCGTCGCCGGTGAGGTTGTCGATCAGCGACACCGCGGCCAGCACGTCGGCCCCGGCGGGTAGATCCAGCCGCAGGGTGAACCTCCCCAGGTCAGTCGTCGCCGCCAGTCCGAACAGCGCCGTGATGGGGTTGAAGCGCAGGTACTCCCGCCCGCCCAGGGAGCGCGAGGCGGTGTAGGAGGTGCCGTCGGCCCGCCGCAGGGTGAGGACCACCGGACCGGCGGTGGCCTGGGCGCGGGTGTTGACCAGCGTCAGGTTGGCGCGGAACCCGGCGCTCAGGCCGTTGTGACGCGCCCCCGCCAGCCAGCGGGTTCGGGCTGCCGGAGGTTGCCCGGTGAGGATGGTGACCGGCACCGCCTGGCCGTAGGTTCCGCCTCCGGCGGCGGGGGTGAAGGTGCGGGCCGCCACTGCCGGCAGGGTGGTGCCCCCGTCGCTGCGCTGCAGCCAGAAGGTGACCGAATCGTTGGCGGGGCGCGACGGTAGCACCGCCAGCAGCTGCTCGAGCCCCACCTGGGCGCCCGCGGGCAGCTGCAGCTCGCCGCTCAAGGCCCCGCTCTTGCGCGGCTGGGCATGCACCGCCAGGCGCATGGGCTGCCCCGTGGGGTTGACCAGGGCCAGGGAGGTGTGCCAGGGGGCGAGGCCCGCCAGGTCCACCGCCACGTCGGGCAGCATCACGACGGTGGGGGGGGCCTCGTCCACCGGCGAGGCGACGCGCAGGAAGGTGGCGTCACCGGTGCGGTTGTCCACCACCGAGAGGCCGGCCAGCACGGCGGCCCCCGCCGGCACCGCCACTTCCAGGGCAAAGGGCCCCAGGACCTGGGCGTCCGGCAAGCCGAGCACGCGGGTGACCGGGTTCCAGCGCAGGTAGGCGTGGGCAGCCAGGGTGGGGGCCTCGGTGCCGGCCAGCCGACGTCCATCGGCGGTGTGCACGGCAAGGCGCACCGGTCCCCCGGTGGGAGTGGGCAAGAGATTGACCAGCGTCAGGTTGGTGCGCATTCCGGCGGACGTGCCGTCGTGCACTCCGCCGGCCACCCAGAGGGTGTGGGCGAGGCCGGGCGGGGCGCCGACCGGGATCGGCAGCACCTCCTGGCCGTAGCTGCCGCCACCCGCCGGGACGGTGAAGGTGCGGGCAGCGGTGGCGGGGAGGGGTTGCGCCCCGTCGGAGCGAGACAGCCACAGGGTGAGGGAGTCGGCGCTGGGTCGAGGCGAGAGGGCGGCCAGCACGTCCTCCAGGGCGGCCATCCCCCAGGGGGGCAGCAGCAGCGCTCCGCCGAGGCGGCCCGACTTGCGCGGCTGGGCGGTGATCGTCAGGGGCATGGGGCCGCTCGATGGGTTGAAGATGGTCAGCTCGCTGGACCACGGCACCACCCCGGGGAGATCCACCGCCAGATCGGGCAAAGCCAGGGCGGTGGGCCCGCAGGGGGTGCCCCCCACCGCCACCGCCTGGCTGACCGGTGCCGAGGTGGTCAAGCCGCGCCGGGCCGTCAGGGTGACGGTGTAGGTCTTGCCGCAGGGGTAGGTGTGCTGCACTTCCCTGCCGCCCGCCGGCTGGCTGCTGCCGTCCCCGAAGGACCAGTCGAAGGAGGTGGGGTCGCCGACGGCGGGTCCGATGTCGGCCCGGAACGTCACCGGGGTTCCGGCGGTGGGGGTGCCCACGACGACAAAGCGGGCCAGCACCGGCCGGGTGTCCCGGAACACCCGCACCGGCTTGAGCAACTCGGGCGGCGCCCCGGCGCAGTTGCGCACCTGCAAACGCACGTTCATGTCCTGGTAGGAGCTCCCGCTGACCGACGCCCAGGTGTGGGTCACCTGGGGGAGGTTGGCTCCCTCGATGACCTTCGGCGGACTCTGCTGGAAGTCGTACCACCGGTAGTACTCCGGCGGTCCGCCGCTGCCGGTATAGGTGAGGGTGACCTGCTGGCCGGCGTAGGGCTGCTGCTGGGAGGGGAAGTGCGGGTCAGGTCCGGTGGGCGACCAGGTGAAGTCGGGCACGGGCGGGGGGACGGTGCAGGTCACGAACCACCGGGTGGGCGAGGAACGGGAGCCCCAGGCGTTGCGCGCCACCACCCGCCAGTAGAGGGTGGCCCCGGAGGGCACCGGGAG
>JABRVY010000426.1:0-7295 GCA_039961755.1 Acidobacteriota bacterium
GTGAGGGTCACGCCGGCGCGATCGGGGGGCGCCGGCTGGATGGGACCGAGCAGGCACGCCGCCCCCAGCCACGCCGCTCCCCCCAGCGTGGCGGGGTAGCGCCCCGCCACCAGCAGGGCGAGGAGGGCGGCAATCCCCGCTGACCAGCCGGCGGCGGGGAAGAGCATGCCCATGGGCATCCCGCCCCAGGGGGCGAGGGGCGCTGCCACCAGCGCCGCGGCGGCCAGCAGCGGCACCCAGCGGGCCGCCAGCGGTTCCAGTGGCTCGCCGAGCCTGGGGGCCAGCAGGGCGGCCAGGATCGCCGCCGCCGCGGCCGCCAACAGCCACGGCCGCCCGGCGTAGGGCAGCCATGGCACCAGCAGGGCGGCGGCCACCCCGGCCTGGGGTCCCCAGCGCCGGGCCACGGCCGCCGGCACAAGGCCGCACGCCAGCACGGCGCCCAGCACCGCCCACCAGGGGTAGCCCACCAGACCGAGCCCCCCGGCGGCCCGGATCGCCACCCCCAGGGAGCCGGCGAGCAACGGTGCCAGCCCCACCGGGGCACGGGTCAGCGCCGCCGCCACCGCTCCCCACGCGGCCAACAGCAGCAGGGGAGGGAGGGCCATGCGCCGCAGGGAGGGATCCCCCAGCATGGTGAGGGCGAAGGCCACCGGCAGCAGCGCCCCTTCGGCGAGACGTCGCCGCCAGCCGGCGGGGCTAACCCAGCCGCTAGGCCCGAAGGCGACGGCCACCGCCGCCACCGCCCACAGCGCCTCCACCACCGGCAGCTCCCCCGCCGCCGTGAGCACCGCGGCAAGCACGGCGAACCCGGTAACCGGCGCCAGCGCCAGCAGACGAGGGAGCGTCACCGCCGGGAGTATACGTATCTTTGCGGATGCGGCGTTGGATGCTCCGCTGTCGCCACGGCAACCCGGCACCCCATGGCGTAGGACGTTCTCGAGCTCTTCGCCGCGCGCCTCAGGGAGATGCCGATCACGCGGTCGAAGACATTCGTACCTGCCGCCCGCGGCGAGGACGACGATGGGGCGTTGCGGGGCTGCACGTCCGCTGCCACCGCGGTGATCGACGGCCCGAGCCAAGTCGTCGAGGCCCGAGGCGGCCGTTGATTGCTGTGGCCTTGGTGGGCAAGAATGCGCCGGGAGGCAGGAGAGCGTGCTACCCCGTGAACTGTATCGACAATCGCCGGAGCGCCTGCGAGCGGCGCTGGCAGCCCGGCGCTCGGACGCCCCGTTGGAGGCCCTGCTCGACGCCGACGCCCGCTGGCGGGCGCTGCAGGGGGAGCTGGAGCAGGCGCTGGCCGAGCGCAACCGCGGCTCCAAGGAGGTGGGGCGGCTGTTTGCCGCCGGACAGCGCCAGGAGGCGGAGGCGCTGCGGGCCCGCATGGCCGAGCTGGGGGCGCGCATCACCGAGCTCGAGGGACAGGCCGGCGCCGCCCGGGAGGAGGTGGAGCGGCTGGAACTGCTGCTGCCCAACCTCCCCCATCCCTCGGTGCCGGAGGGGCCCGACGAGAGTGCCAACCGGGTGGAGCGCAGCTGGGGGCAGCCGCCGGCCTTTGCCTTCCCCCCCAAGGCCCACTGGGATCTGGGCCCTGCCCTGGGCATCCTGGACTTCGAGCGGGCAGCGCGAGTGGCGGGGGCCCGCTTTGCCGTCCTGTGGGGCGCCGGCGCCGCCTTGGAGCGAGCCCTCGCCACTTTCATGCTGGACCTGCACCGGGCGGCGGGGTACACCGAGGTGGCGGTACCGTACCTGGTCAATTCCGCCGCCCTCGTCGGCACGGGTCAGCTGCCCAAGTTTGCCGACGACCTCTTCCACCTGGAGGGAACCGACTACCACCTGGTGCCCACCGCCGAGGTGCCGGTGACCAACCTGCACGCCGGCGAGGTACTGGAGGAGAGCTCCCTGCCCCGCCGCTACTGCTGCCTCACCCCCTGCTTCCGGGCCGAGGCGGGCTCCTACGGGCGGGACGTGCGGGGACTCATCCGGCAGCATCAGTTTCTCAAAGTCGAGCTGGTGCATCTGGCGACCCCCGAGGCCAGCTACGAGGAGCTGGAGCGCCTCACCGCCGCCGCCGAGGCGGTGCTGCAACGGCTGGAGCTTCCCTACCGGGTGGTCACCCTGTCCACCGGGGACATGGGCTTTGCCGCCGCCAAGACCTACGACCTGGAGGTGTGGCTGCCGGGCCAGGGGTGCTACAGGGAAATCTCCTCCTGCTCCAACTGCGAGGAGTTCCAGGCCCGTCGCGCCAACCTCCGCTACCGCCCGGCGGACGGCGGCAAGCCGCGCCTCCTGCACACCCTGAACGGCTCGGGGTTGGCGGTGGGGCGTACCCTCATCGCGGTGCTGGAAAACCACCAGCAGGAGGACGGCTCGGTGCTGCTCCCCGCGGCGTTGCGCCCCTACCTGGGGGGGGTGGAGCGACTCGACCCGGGGGCCCTGCCGTGATCGCCGCCCTGCTGCTGGCGGCGGCCTCCCTCCCCTTGGGGGTGTGGCCGGGAGAGACGGGTCCGCCCATGACCGTCATCGGAGAGGTGGAGTTCTACGCCGCGGAGCCCGAGGAGGCCTACTGGATCATCGCCGTGCAACCCCTCACACCGCCCCTGGCCGCGGGGCAGCAGACGCGGCTGGCCCGCCTGGCCGCCACCGCCACGCGCCTCGGCGTGGATGCGGTGCTGCTCCTGGGCGAGCTGCCCGAGTCGGCCATCCCCGCCGACCCCGAGGATCCCCTCGAGCCCACCGAGCGCTTCAGCGTGGCGGTGTTCGTGACCTTCGAGGCCGCCGCCGAGGAGGACTCACCCCGGGTGGCGGTCGTCCCTCCCGGAGGCGGGGCCGCCCGCTGGTCACTCGCGGGAAAGGGTACGGCTCACCGCCAGGCCTCCCGCCGCCAGCAGCAGGAAGATCCCCGCCTGCACCACGGTCTTGGACTGGATTGGGGTGGCGGCCAGGCCCGCCACCAGGAACGCCGCCCCGACGAGACCGATGCCGGCGTAGACGGCGCGCATCACCCGGGCGGCGCGCCGGCGGGTGGCCTCGGTGTCCTCCCCGAAGGCGCGGGCAAAGGCCACTAATCCCAGCACCGCCACCACGTCCAGCACCGCGAAGAGGATCCAGAACAGCCGCGCCCGCTCGTCGGCGGCCGGGGTGCCGATGGCGGGCTTCAGGAGCCGCTCGTAGAGGAACCCCCCGAGGTTGGAGCCCAGCAGGGAGCCGAAAACCCCGTAGAGGAAGGCGTACCCCAGGTACACCGCCTTGCGATCGGCGGGGGCGATCAGGCCAATGAAGCTGTAATACTTGGGGTGAGCGGTCATTTCCCCGAGGGTGAAGACGGCAATGCCGGCGACGAACACCCAGGGGTTGCGGGAGACGGCCAGCAGCAAGAACCCCACCGCCCCGAGCGCCATGCCGGTCACCATGGTGGGCAGGGCGGCCCGCTCCCGGACGATGCGGCTGACCACCACCTGCAGCAGGATGATCACCCCGGCGTTGATCACCGTGACGTGCTCGGCGTCGAAGGTGAGGGTGACCGGCAACCCCACCCCCTGGAGCACGGCGGTCACCGCGGCGCTCACCGGCTCGCGGTCCACGAAGTCCCGCAAGTACCACAGCACCGAGCCGAAGTTCTGGAAGTAGAGCACCCAGAACCCCGAGTAGACGACGATCATGAGCATGAAGCGGGAGTCGGCCAGCACCTCGGCGGCGCCCCGCAGGGTCTCCCCCAGCGACTTGGTGCTTTCGGGGCGCGGCGGGTCGCGATACAGGAGCGCCGTGGGCAGCAGCATCAGCCCCACGTAGGCGGCGGAGGCGGCAAACACGTAGCGCCAGGAGAAGCCCTTCAGCCAGCTCACCACCAGCGGCGCCAGGAACGCCCCCAGGTTGATCATCCAGTAATAGATGCCGAACCCCAGGGCGGAAGTGCGCTCGTCGGTGGTGCGGGCAATGGTGCCGGAGATGATGGGCTTGAACAGCCCGGCGCCGGTGCCCATGAGCAGCAGCGCCAGAAAGACCAGGCCGTAGGTGGAGGTGTAGCCGGCGGCGAAGTAGCCGGCGGCCAGCAGGGCCAGGGAGGCCATGAGCATGCGGCGGTAGCCGTAGCGGTCCGCCAGCGCCCCTCCCAGAATGGGCAGCACGTACACCAGGGCGTAGAGGATGGACTGCAGGAACCCCACCTCCTGCTCGGAGGCGCCGATCCCGCCTGCCCCCACCTCCAGGGTGAGATAGACGGCGAGCACCGAGTTGAGTCCGTAGTAGGCCGCCCGCTCGAACAGCTCCACCACGTTGGCGACCCAGAAGGTGCGGTTGAAGTCTCTGACGAGGCTGACCTTGGACACGATATCTCCAGTTCAATCGGGGCCGGCCAGGCCCAGCCGGGTGCGGATCTGTCCCCCGTGCGCGGTGTCGTGGGCGAGGGCGTGGGCCACCAGGTCGGCGACGGTCACGGGGCCACGGGTGCGGTGCACCCCCACCCGGGCCAGGTCGGTGGCGTCGCAGGTGGCCAGGAGCTCCAGGTTGGCCTCCCGCAGCTGACAGAACCGGGCCAGGGTCCGTTCCAGTGGCCAGGCGAGGTAGTTCGACCGCGCCGCCAGGGCGTTCTGGTTCCACACCTCCAGGGTGGGCCGCTCGCCGGTGAGGACGAGGCGCAGGCGGGTGGCCAGGAACAGCTCGGCGTCGGCCAGGTGGGCGAGCACCTCGAGGGGGGCCCAGACCTGCGGCCCGGGCCGGCGGCACCACGCCGCCTCCGGGGCCAGGGCGGCCAGCCGCCGTAGCCGCGCCGGGGTTTCCCCCAGCGCCCTGATCTGCACCAGGCACTCCAGCAGGTCGGCCACGGGCGGATTGTACCTGCTGGCGGGCCCGGCCCGGCTGGGGCATACTGCCGGCGTGACGGTGCGCGAGCGCATCTGGGGGGAGCGGGCCGCCGCCATCGAGCGGGCCCTGGCCGAGGCCGATCCCGATCTGGCCCGCTACGTGGTGGAATTCGCCTACGAGGAGGTGATGGCGCGGCCGGGGCTGGACCTCAAGGCTCGAGAGCTGCAGGCCATCTCCCTGCTCATCGCCCTGGGCAGCCCCCCTGAGCTGGCCACTCACCTGGAGGGGGCGCTCCGGGTGGGGGCCAGCGAGCGAGAGGTGCGGGAAACCATCATCCACGCCGCCCTCTACGTGGGCTTCCCCCGCGCCCTGGCGGCCATGAAGGCCTTCGCCCAGGTGCTGGCGCGCCGGCGCGCGGACGGCGGCACCCCGCCCTAGTGCACCCGCGCCCGGTCCGGCGAGTCCTCGTCCTCGATGCCGTGGGAGAGCACGAACAGATAGATCACCGTGGCCTCCCGCTCGTTCTCCTGCACCAGCTCGAAGGAGACCTCCTCCTCCCCTGGCACCACCTGCACGTAGCTGACCAGCTCCGGCTCCACGAACAGCTCGCCGAGGATGCGCTTGCCGCGGTACAGCTGCACCACCCAGGTGGAGGCGTCCTCCTGGGCAAAGTGCCAGTGCACATCTTCGTCGTCATAGAGCACGGCATCCTCGGTGCCTGCCCGCAAGATGCAGTTGTGGTGGCGCAGCAGCCAGTTCCAGAAGGTGTCGAAGCTGATGGGGCCGTCCATGCCGTCTCCCCCAACCCCCATTATGGCGCAGTTTGCCGGGGACGGCGTTCACTGAGAAAGCTCAGCCCGGCGACGATCAGGGCGAAGCCAGCCAGCTGCCGGCCGCCCACCGATTCGGACAGGAAAAGGACCCCCAGCGTGGCCGCCACCACCGGCTGCAGGGTGGTGTAGGTGGCCGCCAGCGCCGGTGAGGAGCGGCGGATGGCCCAGCTGTTGAGGGCGTAGTTGACGGCGGTGGGGATGAGCACGATGTAGGCCAGGCCTACCCACGCGCTGACTGGCACCCTGGTCGGCGAGATACCGAACATGCTGGGCGCGGCCACCGCCAGCACCCCCGCCCCACCGAGGACGAACGCCCAGGCGATCAGGGTCAGGGGGGGAAGACGCTGCAGCAGCGGGCGCTGGAGCACCAGGTAGGCGGCGTAGGCGAGGCAGTTGAGGAGGATCAACAGGTCGCCCAGGGCCGTCCCCTGGGAGAGCGACAGGCGGGTCGGGTCGAGGAGCACCAGGGCCCCCAGCACCGCCACGGCGACACCGGCGGCGCGCCGCGGCGTCAGCCGTTCCACCCCTCCCACCGCCGCCACCAGCACGGTAAACACCGGAATCGACGGCATCAGGATGGCGGCGTTGGTGGCGGTGGTGCGGGCGAGCCCGACGATGAACAGCACCTGGTTGGCGAAGACGCCGAGGAAGCCGAGCATCGCCAGCTCCTTGAGATGGCCGCGGGGGAAGCGCACGCGCTCCAGGCGCCAGGCCAGCAGGAGCAGGATCGGCCCGGCCACCAGCACCCGCAGCGCGGCCACCGCCAGGGGTGGCAGGTGGGCGAGCACCCCCTTGCCCACCACCGGGAACGCCCCGAAGGTGATTTGCACGAACAGCAGCGCCGCGTGCACCCGCCAGTCGATGCGTTCCACCCTACTCGCCGTGCAGAGAGTCGAGTCCCGCCCGGCGCGCATTGTACGCCGGAACGAACGCCCGCCCGCCGCCCTCCCGTCTCCGGGAAGGGCCCTCGCCTTGGCAAGAAAAGCTGCCAGATCGGGAGTTTCCGTGACGGTGGTACACTCCCTCACGACTCCATCGTGACGTGAGGGCACGTGCCATGACGAAACGACCGAAGGCGTGGGGTCAGAAGAGCAGGCGCCTGGTGGCCGGTCTTGCGGCGTGGCTGGCCGCTGGCCTGGCCGGGGGGGCAGCCGCTGCGCCCGCCGGGGTGGAGCTGCGCGGCTCGGTCCATACCGAGGGGAGCGCCGAGGCGGTCGTGGTGCGAGCGTGGGCGCGGGGGGATGCGGTGGTCGGGAAGGGGGAGCTCGTGGCTGCACCCCTGGCGGAAACCACCGTGGCGCCGGGGGCGGGCTTCCGGCTGAGCCTGCCCAAGGAGGCCGCGCTGCCGGTGGAGGTGGAGGCGAGCGCGGCGGGCCACGGGGCGGTGTGCCTGCTGGTGCTCTTCCCGGCCCAGACAACGCTTCCGCCGGCGTGGCTGCCCCGTGGCCAGCGCCTGGAGCTGATCGTTCGCCGGGGGGGCAAGGCGGCGCCGGAGGCGGTGAGCGGGGGGCAGGCCCTGGACATCTTTCAGGAGCAGCCGCCCTTCGGTCGGTTTTACCCCTGCATCGCGCGGGGGACGGCGCCCGCCGGGCAACGGGAGGTGTGGGTCCCGGCGCAGACCATGCTGGACGTGTGGGTGCGCGATGGGGATGGCGCCTGGGG
>JABRVY010000427.1:0-11770 GCA_039961755.1 Acidobacteriota bacterium
CGACCGCCCGCAGGGCGGCTCGCCCTTGACAGCGCCCGCCCCGGGCGCTACCCGCAGGGAAGAACACCACGAGGCCACGCCGCCCGGGAGACACCGACACCGACACCGGCACAGGCACAGGCACAGGCACGGACACGATCGCGGACACGGACGCCGACACGGTCTCGGTCACGGACACAGACACGGTCGCGGACACGGTCATAGACGCGGGCGCGGGCACGGTCATAGACGCAGGCGCGGGCACGGGCACCGGGCCGGGCGTGGCAACCCGCACCGTCCGTGGGGGCGGGCCAGAGGCCCGCGATCCCAGGGGTACGGGCACAGACACCGACACGGCCACGGTCGCTCGCGATCGCGGACACGGACGCCGACACGGTCTGGGTCACGGACACAGACACGGTCGCGGACACGGTCACAGGCACGGACACGGGAACGGGCACCGGCACGGGCGGCGGCCGTGGCTGGATGTCAGACCAGTCGGATGGAACCGTCGCGAAGAGCCGCCGCCACCCCCGCTCCGGCTTCCAGCTGGGCCGCTGTTATCAGGAATACATCCACCGGGACGGGCGCCTGCAAAAAGGCGTCGCGGGCGGTATCGAGGATCTGGGCCCCGGCGGCTCGGTGGTCGTCGTCGATGATGATGAGGATGTCGGCGTCGCTGCGGGGGGTGGGCCTTCCCCCGGCGTAGGAGCCGAACAGCACTACCTGCCGCACAGCTGGGCAACGTTCGGCCAGCAATGCTGCGCACTCCCGCAGCGCCGCGAGCACAGCCTCCCGGTCAACCCAGCGAGGGCCGGCAGAACTCCAGGATGGACTCGGCATCGGCGATGGCCTCATCGGCATCGCGGCGGGTGTAGTACTCCCGCGGCGTCCCGACATCGAACCCGTTCGGGTAGCGGGTTGGGATGTAGTGGCGGTCGAGGCGCTTGGCCCTCTCCAGGAAGAGTTCAGCGGCGGGCAGGCGCTCGCCGAGGTCCTTGAGAAGGCGGCTGACCGAATGGCCCCACCCCTCGCCCCCCAGGTGCAGGTACACCGCCTTGACGGCCTTTTCCGCCGCCTGCTGGGCGGCAAAACAGGCCCATTCGAAATCTCCCACCTCCCGGGAATGGCGGGCGTGCTGCAGGTCCGCCGCGGCCTGCGCGAACCAGTCCGGGGCGCGGTTCGGCATGTCTTCTCGATGCTACCACGATGCGATGTGCTTTCCGCCGCCAGCCGGAGGCCCTTCGGTCCGGATGCCGTCAGAAAAGCCAAAAGGCGCCCGTGGGCGCCTCGATTTTCGGATCTCAACGATGATGGGGCCTTGCTCAGGCCACCGTGGGTTTCTTCTCCCTGGCCACCACCCGCCCCACCTGGGCCAGCATGGGCTTGCCGTAGGACGGCACCAGCTGGCGCAGTAGCCGCACCACCTGCCGTTGGTCTTCGGCGGCCGCCGCGGCCTCCAGCTCCCCCAGGCGATCGAAAAGGTCCAGGGGCGGGGCGGGACTCTGGGCCACGAACACCTTGTGGGCCACCTGGGTGGTCTTTTCCTCTTCCTCGGTGAGCAGCTCCTCGAACAGCTTTTCCCCCGGGCGCAGGCCGGTGAACTCGATCTTCACGTCCACGTCCGGCACCCGCCCGGACATGGTGATCATGTGCCGGGCCAGGTCCACGATGCGGATCTGCTCCCCCATGTCCAGCACGCACAGCTCGCCGTAGTCCCCGTAGGCCGCCTTGAGCACCAGGCCCACCGCCTCCCCGATGGTCATGAAGTAGCGGCGCACCTCGGGGTGGGTGACGGTGATCGGCCCCCCCGCCTCCAGCTGCTCCCGGAAGATGGGCACCACCGAACCGGCCGAGCCCAGCACGTTGCCGAAGCGCACGGCGCAGAAGCGCGTGGTCGAACGCTGGCCGAGGGCCCGCACGATCATCTCCCCGACCCGCTTGGAGGCCCCCATGACGGAGGAGGGGCGCACCGCCTTGTCGGTGGAGATGAACACGAAACGCTCGCACCCGCACGCCAGGGCCGCCTCGGCGGCAACGCGGGTGGCGACGATGTTGTTCTTCACCGCCTCGCAGGGCGCCGCCTCCATGAGGGGCACGTGCTTGTGGGCGGCAGCGTGGAACACGTCGTGGGGCCGGTAGCGCTGGAACAGTGCCTGCACCCGGCCGCGGTCGCGCACGTCCGCCACCTCGGCGACCACCGTGGCGTCGGCGCGCGCCTTCTCCAGGCGGCGCTGGAGCAGATAGAGGTTGTTCTCGTTGATGTCCACCATCACCAGCCGGCCCAGTCCGCCCCGGAGGAGCTGCTCGCAGATCCCGCTGCCGATGGAGCCCGCCCCGCCGGTGACCAGGGCGGTGCGGGAGGCCAGGTCGATGGGCCGCTCGTTGTCGGCAAATCTCACCGCCTCGCGGGGCAGCAGATCCTCCGGCGAGAGGTCCTGCAGCATGGTAGCCCGCACGTGCTCCTCCAGGTAAACGAAGGAAACCGGCAAGATCTTGAAGCGCACGTTGAGGTTGGAGCAGATCTCCAGAATGTGGCGGATGCGGCTGGCGGACAGGCGGGGGATGGCGATCAGCACCTTGCCGATGCGCTGCTCGGCAATGATGCGGGGCAGATCGTCGATGCTCCCCAGCACCGGCCGGTCCCCCACCAGTACCCCGTGCTTGCTCACGTCATCGTCAACAAACGCCACGATGCGGTAGTTGTGCTCGTCGGACCGCTGCAGGTCGCGCAGGAGCGCCTCGCCGGTGGCGCCGGCGCCGACGATCACGGTGCGCAGGGGGCCGCCGTTGTGGCGCCCCCGCTGCCAGTCCAGGAGGGCCACCGAGGCGTAGCGCGGAGAAAAGCGCACCGCGGCCATGGCCGCCAGCGACATCAGGAGTTCCAGCACCACCACCGAGCGGGGAGGCACCTTGATCTGCAGTACATAGAGACCGGCGAGAAAGAGCAACGTCCCCACCGCCCCGGCCTTGGCCACGCGGATACCGTCGGCCAGTCCCGACAGGCGGAACGACCAGCGGTGCGCCCGGAACACCGCCACCGCCAGCACTCGCGCCGCCACCAGCACGGCCGTGGCCTGAAGCCCGGCCCGGGCGTAGGCTAACGGAACCTCGCCCTCGAAACGGAGGTGCAGCGCCAACCATAAGCTCCCCCCGGCAATGACACCGTCTGCGGCCAGCACGAGCTGATGCCGCAGCCGCGAGCGGAGAAGCTGCTCGAGATGGAACTTACCGTTCGACAGTAGACTCATTCGCCCAGCCGATTTCTATTCCACCCGTGCTTTCACGCTGTCATTGTAGCATCGGTCCCGGCACGCCAGGCCCTCCTGCCGAAGTCCAGAGAAGGCAGCGGACACACATCCGGGTCGACACACGCTACCGTTACACAAAGAGGAGATTTTTCGGCACTTCTGCCGGCATTCCGGGGCGCGGTCTGCCACCGGGCGGACCTGGCCGGGACGACCTGCCGCCCCCCGAGCAACAACCCACCAGGAGCACGCCCATCCCCTGGCGACTGCTCCGCCCAGCGGACCTACGTTTTTCTCGCGGCGCCCGCCATCTGGGCCGCCCACGACCGGGCGTACAGCCCCCCCGCCCGCACCAGCTCTCCGTGCGCCCCCGATTCGACGATGCGACCTTCTTTCATCACGTGGATGACGTCGGCGCGCATGGCGGTGGTGAACCGGTGCGTGATGAGGAGCGCCGTCTTGCCCCGCACCAGGTCCCGAAACCGCTCCATCCACTCGTTTTCCGCCCAGGAGTCCATGGCGCTGGTGGGCTCGTCCAGCAGCACCAGCGGGGCATCCCGGTAGAAGGCCCGGGCCAGCGCCACCCGCTGCCACTCCCCCACCGACAGCTCCGCCCCGCCCGCGAACCACTTGCCCAACAGGGTGTCGTACCCCTGGGGGAGGTTCATCGCCGGGGCGTGGGCTCCGGCGGCGTGCGCCGCCGCCTCGAGGCGCTCCCGCTCCGGAGGAAGGCGCAGGTCCCCGAGAACGATGTTCTCCGCCAGAGTAAGGTTGAAGCGCGCCGGCTGCTGGAACAGCACGGTGATCCGTCGGCGCAGCTCCTCCAGCTCCAGCTCCCGCACATCCAACCCGTCCCACTCCACCGTTCCGGCGTCGGGGTCGTAAAAGCGACACAAGAGCTTGATCAGCGTCGTCTTGCCGGCGCCGTTGGAGCCCACGATGGCGACCACCTGGCCCGCCGGGATCTCGAGGTCAAAGCCCTCCAGCACCGGCCGGTCGCTGCCCGGGTAGGCGAAGGTCACGCCGCGGAACCGCACTCCCTGGCGCAGCTCCGGCGGCGGCAGGGGTCGCGGCGCGTTCACCACCCGGGGCTGGAGCTCTAAGAACTGGAAGAGGTTACCCAGGAACAGGGTGTTGGAGTACATCTGGCCGGCGCTTTCTAGCAGCGAGCGCATGAGCTTCTGCCCCTGCGAAAAGGCCTGGTAGAACATCGCCACCTCGCCCAGAGTGACGGCCCCGGATACCGCCTTCCACACCATCAGGCCCATGGCGGCACCCAGGATCACCAGACCAAATCCCCCGCCGGCAATTCCTGCCACCCCCTGGTCCCGCACCAGGGCCAGCCGCTCCCCCCGCAGGCGCGCCCGCAGGGTCCGGAAGCGCTGGCGAAAGTGCTCACCCAACGCGAACAGGCGTACCTCCGGGGCGTTCTCCAGACTGGTCAGCACCCACTCGTAGTAGTGGGTCCTGCGCTCGTCGGCGGTGACCCGCTGCTTCCACTCGTACTCCCGCACCGCGTACCGCAGCACCACGTAGAACGCCGGGAGGGTTGAGAGCGCCAGGGCGAGGGGAATGGCCACCCCGAAGCGCAGCAGCACCGCCAGCATGGCCAAGAGCGTCAGGCAGTTCTGGGCGATGGCCCCGACGTTCTCCAGCAGCGCCATGGGGCGGCTGGCCACGTCCCAGCGAATGCGGTGCAACAGATCGAAGTACTCCGGCGACTCGTAGAAGGCCAGATCCGCGGTCACCGCCCTCTCGTGCACCAGGGAGGCGATGTGGTCGCGCACCTGTTCGGCGAGGGCGGTACGCACCCAGCGGATCAGCGCCGACAGCAGCTCGGTCAGCAGCAGCACGCCGGCCATGAGCAGGGCGTAGAGCAGCGGTTGCTTGAGGTTCGCCCACGCACCCCCCGAACCCGCGGCCGCCACCAGGCTGTCCACCAGCGCGCGGGTGAGATATACCATCCCGACCGGCAACGTACTCTGTAGCAGGAGAATGGCTCCCAACAGACCGGTCAGCTTCGGAGAACAGCGGAAGGCCAGACCGGTCCCTTTGGTCAGCTGGGGCAACAGAGTTGCCAGACCTCGCAACCCTTTCAGCGCCATGCCCGCTGTTGACGCGTTCATGCTCTCCGACCCCGGAATTCTGCTTCGCACTACCGTTACCACTCGAAGTCGTCGTGAGCAGTTTGAAGGTCAGGCACTCTCCGACGTCTCGATCAGTCGTCCCAGCGTTTCGTCAGGGTGGCGGAGCAAGTCCTCACCCAGAACGACTTCGAATGACCGTGCCTGTTCGACTGTGGCCACCATCACGTGCAACAGGGCGGCGGCCTCCTCTACGTACTTGCCGCTGAGAAAAAGCACCGACGTGGAATTCAGGAGCGCCGCCAATGCATGCCCCTTTCCCAAAGGCGTGATCGTGGTCTTCCGGGTCCTCTCGTCAACTCGGGTGAACCACAGAGTCGACAGCCGCCGGCCGGACTGCGCCAACGAAGAGGCAGGCAGCGGATGCAACCACCGCTCTTCCTCGGGCATCCGGATACAGCCGAGACGGTTCCGCAAGACGGGGGGCAGCACGTGCAGCGATCCGCGGCGGAAGGAGAGGAACCGCCGGAAGGGTGCGACAACCGAGGCTCCCCGGTCAAGCCAGCAGAGCAGGGAATCGTCGGAAAGCACCTGATGCGAGGCGGCGAGGGCAGCTGCGCAGATGGTGCTCTTGCCCGCGCGCCGCGGTCCCGTCACCATGACTGAAATGCCATTCGCCAAAAAACATGCACTGTGAAGAATAGCGACACTCTGGGCTGCCGCCGCCCGACACGCACATACCGCGAAAATGGTCGTCAACGCCGAGGGAGGCAGACCTCGCGGCGCGCTCACAAGGGTAGGTCGGTCCTTTAGGAACTCCACCCTCGTCTCTCCCCAGAACAGGTCGTCGCCGCCGGGGGAGGACCGCCAAACGGGCTGCTGAGCAAAAGTGTCATGCGGCTCTCGCGCGTTGTCCGATCGGTGTGCAGCTGGCGCGTCTCGCGTTTCGTGGCTCTCGCACCAGAGCCAACGGACCAGGACCGGGGTCGTCGAAATCCCGTCGTCCTGACTGATCCTCTCTTCAAGTTGGACAAAATAATTCGCCAGAAGGAGCTCGATTTCTCGCTGGTCCAGCCCTTGGCAGACGATAAGGGCTTCTGGACCGGCGAAGCGAAGCGTCACTATTTCTGCGCTTCGCTCGGAATTCTTATGATCCGCTTGATATGAGTTTCCCATGGTCGCGTCGCGCCCACTCTGCCCGGTAGAAAAGCCCAGATGATTTCGTGGCGGTGAAGAATTCGACTCGTTCCGGCCGCAATACCCAGGGGCTGGCGCAAGGTTTCGCACAGCCTCGGGCGACCCATGCAGGGGAACAAAACACTCAGCACCCACCGGACCGGCGGGTGCTGAGTAGTTTCTCGTGAGTTCAGACGCTCGAACCAAACGTCACGGCATGTTGCGCGAGGGGGCAGAGTAGACGGACATTGGAGGACCAACTTCCAGCATGAGGTTCTGATTCCACACGCGATGGGGGTTGGAGTTCGCGGTGCGCACCACGAAACCAAAGCGGAAGGTGACGTCGCCCCACGCCTGAGCAGGTTTGCGGGGTGGGTCACCCTTGGCACCTGCCAGGAGATAGTCGTTCACGTACCACGGCAAAACCATCGCGCCGGAATAGGCGGTATGATTCTGCTGCCCATTCGCGACCGTGTCAGCCCGAATAATCCAGGGGGTGAAGAAATGAGTCCCCGGGCAAGGCACACGATAGCGGGTGGGACCATCCCACTGTTCCACTTCACAGCGGAAGGCGATTCCCTGATTCTGATGAGACTCGGCTGGCGTATCGGCCTGACCATCCCAAGTAATGTAAAGGACTGCTCCATAGCATTGCTCAAGCCACGATACGGGAAGTGTCACCTGGAAGGCCCAGTCGGGCGTATCCTCGTTGACCGCGGTGATCAATTGGGTCGTACTGTTGTTCGAGCTATTTCCATAGGTGTACACCCAGCGGCACGACGGCGACGGCAGCGGATTCAGCAACGCTCCACCCTGGGAGGAGGCGTTTTGCCAAACTTCCACATAGTAATCCTTGGGATTGGTCACGAACCCGTACGCGGGAGAGGGCAAATTCAAGCCACGTTCGTCTCCTCCCGCCTTGGGCGGTTCCTTGACGAGACGACTCTGGGCGAACCCGAGCCCCCCGACGAGGGCGAACGAAACTGCCAACGCGAAAACGGTTCTAAAACGCATTGCGCTTCCCCCTTTCCATGCTCTCGACCGGTCTTGCGAAACTACCGGCTTTCCCCACTAATCGGGGTCTCGCAGGCCCAGCCCCGCAACGTCGGTACCAGAGGTACCAATCCCGTTCACCACGCCAACCAGCTGCCTTACCTCTACGGTTGGCTTGCTATAGGTGCGGCGCGCTGCCTTGTTCTCTCCATCTTTTCTTTCCACCGTACGACCTCCTTTCCTGATTCAGACCCTCTTCTCTACCGTCTCAAGGGTCAATATTCCCACTTCGGCCAGAACTCGTTCCACTCTAAAGCCCCGAAGCGACTCTTCTGTAGTATGGCGGCTCAGACTCACGTTGTCAAGCCCCCAGGCGGTCAGGAGGAGAACAGCGGCCGGATTGCGCCGGGTCGCCTCCATCAGCTTCTGGCGCAGTGGTTCTGCATCGCGATCGATAAGCGTCTCATAACCGACCTTCCACGCCATCCGCAGGTGATCCGGGATCCGCCCTTCCAAGACTGTGCGGAGTAACCACTTGACCCTGCGTCCTCCGGTGAGCACCCGCCCCGGCAGGGTCAAGGCGTAGTCGAAGAGGTCCTGGTCCAGGAAAGGGCTGCGGTGCTCCACCCCAGCGGAGGCGGCGAGCTGCTCGAAGGCATCTAACGATGGGCCAGCTTGGTAACCCGAAACCAGGACCCGGATCTGAGCCGAATGTATGAGACCCGCGGGGGGCTGGGCGGGCCGCCTGGTCTGGATCGCTTCCCAAGCCTGGGGACTCAACCAGGCCGGCGCTGGACGCCGGGCCTTCGGTTTCCTCAGCCGCCAGGCAGCAACAAGCTGTCGGGCGACGAAGCGAAGCCGGCGGCCGCTACGTAACTGAACGGAGAAGCAATCTCGCAGGAACGCCGCCAAGCGTCCCTGGAACAACAGATCCGCCAGATAGCTGAACCTCCCCGCGAGTACCTCGTCGGGCCCGTGGGCGGTGAGCAGAACCCGAGAACCCTGGCGAGCCGCTTCCTCTGCCAACAGCCCTATGGTGAAAGCCATGGGGTGGACCAGGCGGTCGCAGCGCTCGCGCAGGTACGCGGCACGAGCGAGCGGCGATTCCGATGCGGCGTCAACCTCCCGACCCTTCGTCCCACACCAGGCGTGAAGAGCGCGAACCCCCTCTCGCTCGTCACAGGACAGACCAGGAAACACCAACGACAGGGCCGAACAGCGACGGCCATCGGTCGCCGTAGCCGGATGGTCCTGGCAGAGGAGCGCCCACAGCGCTGCCGAATCCAGCCCACTGCTCACTGCAACGGCGACATCCTCGACGCCCACCAATGCTCGTTGTGCCGCCCGGCGGAGAAGAAGGCCAAGGGTCTGCTTCGCGTCCTCCCTATCAACCTCGCGCTCGTCACGCTCCTCGGGGGCCCGCCAAAAGGTCGAGGTAGCCGGAGAGCAATCCGCGCGTTCCAAGGTGTACACCGCCGCTGGAGCCACCCTGAGGACCCCCTCGTACTCCGTTGCTCCTTCAGGGGGGTCGAGACCTGCGATCCACTGGATGGTCACTTCAGGTCGCAGCCGCCGCGGCAGATCCGCTCCAACGATCACCTGCCGAATTTCCGAGGCGACCACCAGGCCGCCATCCTTACGGGAAAAAAACAACGGCCGCTTGCCGAGAAAATCCCTAGCCAGAAAAATCCGACCCGTGCAGCGATGGTAGGCGACGACGGAGAACTCCCCCCGCAACCGAACGACGCACTCCCGCCCCGCCTCCGACCACAGTGACAACAGCAGCTCCGCATTGGCGGCGCTTCCAGGGGAAACGACCGCCACGTCCTCCCAATTCGTCACGTAGCCGTGAAACGCCACCACCCATTCTTCGCTCCACGCCAGCGACGCATCCCAGCCCAGGCTTTGCACACCCACCGCCGCCACCGAATCGCTCCACACCCGAGGTTGGCCACGGTAGGTGGACACGGCAGCCATGCGGTAGACACGATTTACCGCGGAGCTCTTGTGTCCAACGTCGAAGACGGCGAGAATGGAGCCCACCGGAATGCTACCCCACCCAAGCGCGGCTCTGCAGGAGATTCGGCTTCCGCTGGCCCTCGGAGTTTTTCCTTCAAGAGCGCTTCGGTCGGAGGTTACTCAACGCTATCTTCGCCAGCGTAGTGAAAAGGTGGTATAATGACCAGCTACCAGGAGGGATTCTCCTTGACCCTAGAAACTCTATCCAAGAAGCTCGCTGGCGAAGGGTTCACCCACACGATCCTCGCCGACAGAACGAGCGTACTTCTCAGCGTCGAAAGCATGCGCGTATTGAGTTTGAACGAGACCGGGACGTTTCTGGCCAAAGCGATCCGGGAAGGGGCGCGGACGGAAGCCGACCTGGTGGCGGAGCTGCAGCGAGAGTTCGAAGTGGACGAGGCCACGGCCCGCCGCGATGTTGCCGAGTTTGTGGTCGATCTCTCGCGATACCTCGAGAGCTAGAGTCGGTCAAAGGAAAGCCGGCCGGGCACTCGCGATCGGCGCCTGCAGCGCCAACGGCAGCCCTCAGCCACCGGTCACCGCAATCGAGCGCTCCTTGCTCCACCGCCAACGGTAAAGAAGATACTTCATCAGCAGCCAGCAAAACTTCCCTGCCAGATCGAAGGGGCGCCAGAGTGACACCAAGATCTGCACCCAGTTCCCTTCCCGCACTCCGTATCGATTCCTTACCGATGACGGGGAGAGACACAGGCGATTTCGGAGCTTGCGCGCCAACGCCACGGCGTGTGAGCGATTGGCATCGACCCACAAGATACTGGCAGCTCGCACTGCGTCCTGATACTCGCGGTCGAAGCGTGTCGCCACCACATGGCGGAGAAACAGGTTACCGCCCAGTTTCCTGATCTGATTCCCATCGTCCCACGGCACACCCGCCCCAAGCTGCCGAATCAAATCCATGACGGCCTGCCCCTCGACGTCGGCCTTTTCGGCCGCCAGCCATGGAGCAATCGCCTCCTCCAGCCGCGAGCTCGCCTGCCACCCGGCCTCGATATCCTGCAGATCGGCCGGAAGACGCATCAGGGGGTAATCCCCCACCTGACGCCAATGTTGCACCACGCCGTGAACGAGAGCATGGCCAGCCAGGAACTCCAGCGACGGGATCCAGATCCCGGCCATGCCCGGCAGCTGATGGAGGAGCCCTCCGCGCTCGAGATCCTCGAAGCGCATCCAGCCTTCCCCGTGGGCGAGCCGCATGTGCTTGACGTGGGTGTGAATCTCTACCATCACGCCGGTAGGGTGAAAGAGTGAGGAGAGCTGGTGGGCGCCGTCGCGTCCGCGGGGGCTGCGGTACTTCTTGGCAACCAACACTCCGCGAACCTCGTGAGCCTGCTGCTGCGGGACCAGAATATCCACATCCATGAACCTGCGCGCGCCGAAGGCCGTAATCCCTCCGAGCGCCAGAGCGTTGGACTTCAAGAGAACGCCTTCGAACCCCGCGCCGCGCAGCTCGCTGGCCACCTCCTGGGCCACTGCCCGAATCAGCAGCGCGGAAGCGGCCGCGTCGTGATACCCGGCGACGAACTTGGAGGCCACCTCCTCCCCCACCTCCCTCGCCAACTGGGTTCGCGGCACCCGCCAACCGATGCGGCAGGAAAGATCCAGGGCTTCCGCCAGTCGCCAGGCCCCCCCTCGATCGGGGAGGGGGCCGCTCCAAGACCCCAGAGGCGAAAAGGCCCTTGAAAGGACCCACAGGAGCTCCGGGGTCACCTCCACATGGGGAGGGATCAGAGGCAGCCTCACCGTCTCCCTCCAACGCCTTCATCCCCGGCGAAGCCGGCTCCCCCGGACAGGACCGTATCGAATGTTCGGTTTGGCCGCAGGATCGCCGCGAGCGTCTCGAAAAGCACCATCGCGTCCGACCGCCACGAACGGGCCTGCAGGTACTCCACATACCCCCGCAGCTTCGCCGGCTGCAGCACCCGCCGGTAATACTCCTCGGGCTCTCCACGAGCCTCCGCCAGGAGTTCCTCTTCGTTGCGCAGAGCCACGGTCACCGGATCGGTGATACCCGGGCGCACCGCCAGCACCTGGCGCCAGAGAGGATCACCGAGGTCCACGTACTGCTCCACCTCGGGGCGGGGACCCACCAGCGACATCTCCCCCCGCACCACGTTCCACAGCTCGGGGAGTTCATCGAGCTTCCACCTGCGCAGCCAGTGGCCCACGGAGGTGATGCGGGGGTCACCGGCAGCGGTCACCTGCGCCCCCGCCGCCCCCACCCGCATGGTGCGAAACTTGAGCATCGTGAAC